>CAZERH010000041.1:0-11021 GCA_964515535.1 uncultured Anaerolineaceae bacterium | reverse complement strand
CTTTTTGAGTTGACGGAGCGGTTGTTGGGGCGCGAGGCTTAACTTTATTTCTTGATCACTAAACATCACAAGTTTTCGCAACAAAACAAAAAAGCCGAGTTTCTTTAAGAAACTCGGCTTTTAATTTCAAAACGCTACTTGCTACGCGCGATGTTCCAACGCGGCGTGTCCTGCCGCCAAGCGTGCAACCGGTACACGGAATGGGGAACAAGAAACGTAATTCAAGCCGATTTGGTGACACCAATCAATCGAGTTGGGGTCGCCACCATGTTCACCACAAATACCACATTCGAGATTCGGGCGAGTCGCGTGACCTTTTTGGACGGTGATGTCCATTAGTTGACCAACGCCCGGGCGGTCAATCGTCTGGAAGGGGTTCTTCGGCAAAATGCCATCTTCAACGTATTTGACAAGGAAGTTGCGCTCGGCATCGTCACGGCTGTAGCCGAAGGTGAATTGAGTGAGGTCATTGGTGCCGAAGGAGAAGAATTCGGCGGTTTTAGCAATTTCATCCGCGGTCAAACCGGCGCGGGGAATTTCAATCATGGTGCCGAATTTATAGGTAAACTCAACGCCTTTTTCACTCATCACATCCGCGGCAATTTCTTCCAACTTGGGTTGAATGAAATGCAATTCGTTAACGTGACCAGTCAACGGAATCATGACCTCAGGATGTGGATCAAAGCCGCGCAACTTCACATCCGCGGCGGCTTCAAAAATCGCGCGAACTTGCATGGAGACGATTTCGGGCATCATTACGCTCAAGCGAACGCCGCGCAATCCCATCATCGGATTGGATTCATGGAGGGCTTCAATTTTTGCCAGAAGCTCTTCTTTTTCGGCAATATCTTCACCTTTTATGCGCCCTTCGATGACTTCTTCAAGTAAGGCGTGTGCATCCGGCATGAATTCGTGCAATGGCGGGTCAATCAAGCGCACGATGACGGGGTATCCACTCATCGCTTCGAAAAGACCGTCAAAATCGGCACGCTGATAAGGAAGTAATTTGTCGAGGGATGCCTGACGTGTTGCAATATCATCACCAGCCAAAATCATTTTTTGGACGATGGGTAGGCGTTCCGGCTCGAAGAACATGTGCTCGGTACGACAGAGGCCAATACCTTTTGCGCCGTAAGAGCGGGCGCGGCGGGCATCTTCGGGATAATCGGCGTTTGCCCAAACCTGTAAGCCTTTGGTGGGGTAGCCTTCTGCTTTGGCAACGCGAATGCCCTCGGTGGCGGCAATTTCGTCTGCCCAGTTGAGGAGGGTGAGCAAGTCTGTTTGCTCTTCTAAAGATGGGGCAACGGCATCCACTTTCCCTAAGAAAACTTCGCCGGTCGTTCCATCTACAGAAATCCAGTCGCCTTCAGTGACGGTTACGCCGCCAGCAGTGAAAGTGCGTGCTTCCATATCAATCCGCACAGAAGATGCGCCGACTACACAAGGAATTCCAAATTGGCGAGCAACAACGGCGGCGTGGGATGTAGCTCCACCTTCGCTGGTGAGAATACCTTTAGCAGAGAGCATACCGTGAACATCATCAGGTTTGGTGAAGGGACGCACCATGATAACATCTTGCCCTTCGTTTTTAGCTTTAGATTCGGTGAGGTCAGCATCGAAATAAATGCGTCCAACCGCGGCACCGGGGGAGGCATTTACACCGGAGGCAAATTTATTGGCTTTTGCTTTTGCTTCGGCAATAAATTGGGGGTGAAGGAGAGTATCCACTTGGTCGGGGACAACACGCTTGATGGCTTCTTCTTTTGAAATCATGCCTTCATTTACCATATCAACGGCAATTTTCACAGCCGACATAGCCGTACGCTTCCCGTTGCGGGTTTGGAGCATCCAGAGTTTGCCATTTTCAATGGTGAATTCTACATCTTGCATTTCGCTGTAATGGTTTTCGAGAGTCTCACAAACGCCCATGAAATCTGCATAGGCTTCGGGGAGATCGTTTTCCATCTCAACAACATCTGCCGCGTTGCGGATACCGGCGACAACATCTTCGCCTTGTGCGTTCATCAGATATTCGCCCCAAACTTTCCTTTCACCTGTGGACGGGTTACGGGTAAAAGCAACGCCTGTTCCGGAATTTGCCATATTGCCAAAAACCATCGTCTGGACGTTGACGGCTGTGCCTAAATCATGAGGAATGCCCGCCGCATTACGATAATCAATCGCGCGTTTGATATTCCAAGAGCTAAATACCGCTTCAGTAGCTTTTTTGAGCTGTTCGTAAGAATCTTGTGGGAATTTGAAACCAGCGTCTGTTGTGACAACTTTGAAGATTTCGGTCATTGCCTTCCAATCTTCGGCGGTCATATCTGTATCGCTGGAATAGCCCTTCTTCTTTTTATAAGTATCAAGAGCTTCTTCGTAAGCCTCATCTGCAACACCAAGAACAACGGAACCGAACATTTGAACCAAACGGCGATAAGCATCATAAACAAAGCGAGCATCACCGGTCAATTCGACCATGCTTTCTGCCACTTCGTCATTCATGCCAAGATTGAGAACGGTATCCATCATGCCGGGCATAGAAATTTTTGCACCCGAACGGCAAGAAACCAAAAGCGGGTTCTTCGCATCGCCAAACTTTTTACCGGTCAACTCTTCGGTTGTCTTCATCGCTGATAATTCTTGTTCCCAAAGTCCTTCAGGGAAAGAATTGCCAGCTTCAAGATAAGCCAAACAGGCTTCGGTTGAGGCCGTAAATCCGGGAGGAACCGGAATGCCGATTCGTGTCATCTCGGCAAGGTTTGCACCTTTGCCACCAAGCAAGCCGCGAACACCATCCCAGCTACCTGCTTTTTTTTCCGCCTCAGCAACTTCGCCGAAGGTATATACCCATTTATTCATTTGAATCTCCTTAGTTAGGGTTAAAATATGTGATTGATTAATAACTAGCCTAACACTTTGATTAGATGCCTTCGAAAATCTCATGCAAAGATGCGAGGTCGCTAAAAAACTTTAACCTTGCACTTTGTCGACTTTTCCTGAGTTTACGAACACAAATCAGACAACTGTTAAGCGACAAAATTAATAACTGCCCAAGAAATAAAAACCAATTTCATGCGAGCAATTACGCTTATTGGCTCATTTTTTTGCCACCGCATAGTTTACCACAACCGCTCAATAATTCTGTCGGTTTTTTGTCATAAAATCACAGTTTCTCACAACACATAAACGCATTTTCGCTTTACTTCACAAAACATCGTTTATGCAATGCACCTCTCGCCAATTTCGGGCAATTATTGAATCTCAAAGCCCCTTTTGCCAAAAACTGTTAACTAACTGAAAAGTCCAACATCCCTCTTTTGGGTGATAATAGGGGCGGAGAAACTTATGACCATAAAAATACTCGCGATAGACGACGATATTGCCATGACTGAGCTACTTAAATTTTTGCTACAGCCGCACGGTTTTGAAATCACAACGGCAAATAGCGGTCAAGAAGGAATAAATCTCATTCAAAAAACAAACCCCGATATTATTCTTTTAGATCTCATGATGCCCGATATGGACGGCTGGGAAACCTGCAAGAAAATCCGCTATTTTAGCAACGTCCCCATAGTTATACTTTCCGCGCTCAACAACCCCAGCATGGTTGCCAGCGCACTAGATGCAGGAGCAGACGATTACCTAATCAAACCCGTCCCCAACAGCTTACTCGTGGCGCATATCAAAAACCTTGCACGCCGCTCAACAGGTCAACTCAATTCCTATTCCAACATGATGAAAATCTCACAAATAGCAGAACCGGCATTTTCTTAGTTCCACCCATTTTTCAAAAAACTCCCCGTTGGCAACGGGGAGTTTTTATTTAATTTTCTTCCAACCATTTTTCCCCAAATTTCAACGCACCTTCTCGCGTCCCAATCTCACCGGTTGCCTGCGCCTCGCGAATAGCCTCAATCACCGCACCCACTTTTGGGCTAGGACGCAAATCAAACGCCTCCATCACCTCATGCCCATCGAGCAAAGACTTCGGCTTCACTGTTTCTTCGGGTCGCTCAAAATAATTTTCTAACAAAATACGCGCCACATCCAACTCCGCCTCCCACAAATCTTCGGGAAGGGTATGCTCATAGGTCGCGCGCAAATCGGCAAGAGACAGGAGGATAATGTCCACACCCGCTTCATGCGTATCTCGGAAAAAACGATAAATCGTTCGGCGGGACGGAGAGAGGCTCCGCGCGTGCCTCTCATCTTGCTCCCGTTGCGTCAACATTCTTTTCGCCATGTCATGGACTCGCAAATGAGCGCGCACGATTCGCCTTAGTCGATCTGTTTCATCATTGCTCAAGTGGAGGCTTCGTGCGCGTTCCGCAATCATCTCTGCACCCTCAACATCATGCCCCCAAAAGCGGATTTTCTCACCATCACCCACTTTTTTCACAAGCGGCTTGGCAATATCATGATAAAGTGCCGCAAAAAAGAGTAATCCATATAAAGAACGGTCTGTGGTGAGCGTTTCAGAGAAATGTTCAGCAAGTTTATGGCGATAACGCCCCAATTTCACAACCAAATAGCCATTATGAAATTCAGAGGCTTTTGAAGAATCGTAATCCGGAGAAAGAGCCGCCAGCATAGATTCCAAATGTCGCATTGTATTCAGCGTATGCGACCAAACATCATCCACATGCGGGGCAGATTGCATAGTTCCTTTTAGCACAGAAAGTTCCGGAAAAATTTCGTGGAGAATGCCAAGCATCTCAAGGGCACGCAAAGCCGTATAAGGTTGTTTTCCTTCTAAAATTTTAAAGAACTCATCTCGTTGACGCTCAACGGAGGCTTCTTGTATCCCGGAGCTTGCTTCTTTCATCGCCATGCGTGTTTCGGGTGAAATTTTAAAATCGTAATTGCTGGCTAATCGAATGGCGCGCAAAATGCGAATTGGGTCATCGCTCAGACCAGTTGGGGAACAAAGATGCAATTCTTTAGCCCGCAAATCTGCCACACCGCCGAGTGGATCGTAAATCTTATGGCTACGCGCATCTAAAGCGATGGCATTTAGCGTAAAATCACGCCCGCGCAAATCTTCTTCAAGGGTTTCGCCGCGAAATTGGGCAAAATCCAGCACATCGCGCGTGCCGTCATCGCGGACGATGACGAGCCGCGCCGCGCCGCGTTCTTTGTCGAGGGGATAATATGCCGCGCCGATTTTATTGGCTATTTTCCGCGCAATGGCTAAAGAATCGGTACTCAAGCCAAAATCGAGGTCGTGGCTGGTGCGTCCGAGCAATAAATCACGGACGGCTCCTCCAATCAAATAGAGAGACTGATCCGCGGGAAGGGCATCCACCACATCCGATAGAAGCGGGGGAAGTTTGAGGGGAATTGGCATATAAGTTATTTGGGGTTTTTCTTTGGGACGAGATTTTTTAGCGGCGCGCAGAGCTTGTTTGGGGGTGCCGCCATGTGCGATGATTTTATTGCGAAGACGCGCCACCCAACGTCCGGCATAGGGAGAGTTGGGGGGCGGTTTTGACATGGGGGTTACTCCGGGTTTTTAATCTTCCGGCTCATATTTGTCTAAATCGACAACGCCAATAAAAGGAAGTCCGCGGAAATACTCGTCTATATCTAGACCGTATCCAAAGACGAATTTATCTTCGATGTCGAAGCCGCGATATTTGAGGGGGACGTCTACTTCTCGGCGGGAGGCTTTGTCGAGGAGGGTGCAAACTTCGAGGGAGGCGGGTCGCTGGATTTTGAGTTTTTCGATGACGTTAGAAAGGGTGTGTCCGCTATCTATAATATCTTCTACGAGCAAAACATGCAGGTCTCGGATATTGGTTTGCAAATCATAGGTGATGCGAACGTCACCTGTTGATTCGCGCGCGCCCGCGCCGTAAGATGAGATTCCCATAAATTCTACAACGTGGGGAATATCTATGTTTTTCATCAAATCTACGGTGAAAAACACACCGCCGCGTAAGATGCAAACGAGGAGGAGTTCTTTGCCTTCGTAGTCTCGGCTAATTTCCGCCCCTAATTCTGCAATGCGTTTTTGAAGGTTTTCTTTTGTGACAAGGATTTCTTTGAGAAAATTTTTGTAGTCTTCCATTCTGGCTCCTTGAAGGGGGGATTAAATTCTAGCGCGGCACTTCGTGATGTTTTCGGCAACGGGCTTCATACAGTTCGTCTGCGCCAACAATGACAATGGGGTCATCATATTTGGCGGGTTTTCCGTTCACAAGTCTTTGGGTTCTACTGGCTTCTCCGGCACAAACCATGCAAATAGCGCGTAATTTTCGCACTTTTTCAGCTTTTGCCATCAATGCGGGCATAGGTCCAAAAGGTTCGGCGCGAAAATCGGTATCTAATCCTGCCACAATAACGCGAAGCCCTTTTTCTGCCAATTCGCAAGCAACGTCCACAATGCCCTCGTCAAAAAATTGTGCCTCATCTATAGCCACTACAGTTATATCATCGCCGAGTTTTTTTAAAATATCACGGCTATCTTCAATCGGAATAGCATCAAATTCTGCGCCCGCGTGAGAGGTTACTTTTTCGACTGCGTAACGAATATCAATCGCGGGTTTAAAAACCCGCACCTTTTGTTTGGCGATAGTTGCACGGCGCAGACGGCGAATCAATTCATCTGTTTTACCGCAAAACATTGATCCGGTAATAACTTCGATAGACCCAATTGTGTGTTTCATAAAACTCCTTAAAATAAAAAACTTGTTGTAAGGTTGGCACACTCTCCACTAAAAACAAAAAATGGGCAGTTGCAAAAAATGCCTCTGCCCATTAAGTGTACCTGAGTTTATATTTAGCGCAAGCCTTAAGACCTACTCAACTTCGGGAAGTTCGTATCCCATAGAGCGCAATACTTTCTTTGCATCAATCAAAGATTTTTGACCAAAGCCGGGAATAGCCAAAATAGCTTTTTCGCCTTCGCTGTACTTCTTCATAAAATCGCCAACATTGGTGATACCGGCTTTCAGCAAAGCATCGTGCGCTCGTTTTGTAAGTTCCAACTCATCAATAGAGCGGGTGGGAGAAACGAGAGCCTGCTCTTTGGCGGTTTTTTCTTTAACATAATCTTCACGAGCCTGCAAACGTTTATAGAAACGATCTACCTGACCTTCGGTATCAACAATGCGTTGCAAATCGCCGGTATAAAAAGGGTGGCAATTTGAGCAAATTTCTGTACGAATTTCGGGCCGTGTAGAGCCGGTTTGCCAAGTATTCCCGCAAACGCAGGTAACAGTAGCTTCCGGATAGTATTTAGGGTGAATATCGGGTTTCATTTTCTTTCCTTTTTCCGACTTAGCTCTCAAGCGGAACAACATTGATGCGCTTACGTCCGTGCATAATGTCAAACATTACTTTACCTTCAGTAACGGCAAAAATTGTGTAATCTTTACCCATACCAACATTTTTACCCGGTTTAATTTTTGTGCCTCGCTGACGCACCAAGATATTGCCGGAAATCACATGCTCGCCTGCATATTTTTTTACACCCAAGCGTTTTGAATTACTATCGCGGCCATTCGTTGTTGAGCCGCCACCTTTTTTATGTGCCATGATTTACTCCTAAGCAATCTTCTCAATCGTCAAACGCGTATGTTGCTGACGATGACCTTTTTTAAGCCGATAACGTTTTTTGGGATGATACTTGAAAATAATAATCTTCGGTCCCTTAAAATGTTCGGTCACGGTTGCTTGAACCGTCACCCCGTCCACTTCGGGCGTGCCGACTTGATATTCATCGCCATCCACAACCATTAGAACGCGCTCCAAATCAATGGTTGCACCTTCTTCTTCTGCGAGACGATCTACTTCAATCGTCTCACCTTCAACGGCTTTATATTGCTTGCCGCCACTTTCAACAATAGCATATTTCATATTCTTCTCCAATCTTCACTCTACCGCAACCCCTGCGAGGACTATTTTTGTCCCAACGCCTGAGTGCGGGAAAGTTTGGTTTTTAACAAAAATTCACCCCGCCAAAATTCAACGGGGGCTTAACGGACTGCATTATAGCATAAGCGGGTTTAAAGTCAACAATTTTTTTGAGCCATTTTTAGGATAGATTCTCCGCGACGCGCGCGTTTTTAGCTTGCTTGGCGTTGGTAAGCATTTAATCATTCGATAATTCAAAATTTTGGCAATCCCTAAAATAAATCATCCTTCTACTCCATCAGCTCATAGAGGAAAATCCCAGCCGCAACGGCAAGATTGAGCGAGGAGCCGCGTCCACGCATGGGGAGGGAAATAAGTGCATCGCAAGCCGAAATTTGTTCGGGCGAAAGTCCTTTTTGCTCGCTACCAAGCAATAATATCCAATTCTCAAAATTCAGCGAAGCCAAATCCTCAGTGCCATGCGCAGATGTGCCGATTAATTTATATTTTTGCGCTTGCAACCAAGCAAGAAAATCATCAAAAGATGCCCGCACAACCGGCTTCCAGAAAATGGCACCCATACTGGCTCGTACAACTTTGGGATGATAAATATCTACACCGCCATCGAGGAGAATTAGCCCATCCGCACCTACCGCGTCGAGGGTGCGGAGGATGGTACCAAGATTGCCGGGGTCTTGGGGGGCAACTATCGCCACGCCGCGTTTGAAATCGTTTGCGTCGCTGAAAGCCAAATCGCGCTGATGGGCGGAGGCGATAATCCCCTGCGGATTCTCCTTCGATGTTAGGGAACGGAAAACATCGGAGGACGCCGAATGACAAGAAATACCTCTTTCAACGGAAGCAAGTATCAGGTCACGTGCGTAATCGCTAGTGAGGAGATCAGGGGCGTAGATCATATCTTCTACCTCCCAATCTGATTCTATCGCTGAGCCGACATGGTGAATCCCCTCCACGAGGAATAATCCCGTTTTGGCGCGTTCTTTACGCCGTTGAAGGGCGTGGAATTTTTTAATCAGCGGATTTTGTCGACTGGTGAGAATTTCTTTTTCTGTCATAGCCAGATTGTACAACAAATTGCAGTAAAATAGCGAGATGAAATTTCACATCCCCTTATGGCTACCCGCAATAATAATGATGTTGATTATTTTCGCTTTTTCAGCTACACCCTCTGCACAGTTACCAAGTTTCAATTGGGCGGATTTGCTCGTGAAAAAAGGAGGGCACGCACTAGGTTACGGATTACTCGCTCTTGCCTATTTTTACGCGTTCCGTTTTTCGCCCGCAAAGATAAAGGTAGCATGGTTTTTGGCGTTTTTATACGCAATTTCAGACGAGCTTCATCAATCTTTTGTGGTTGGCAGAAATGCGAGTTGGATAGACGTGATGATAGATAGCACAGGCGCGGCAATTGCGCTCTTCCTGATACATCTAAGGCTAAAATCCTGATTGGCGACAAATCTTAAAAATCTCACCACAGAGCGCACTGAGACCACAGAGAATCTTTAAAAACATGAGAAAAACTCTGTGGTCTCTGGGGCTTTGTGGTAAAAAATGCCCTGAAACTAGTTTTGTCAGTCAATCAGAGCTAAAATCTAAAGTCTGAAGTCTGCGGTGCCTCACTCAAACTCTAACTCAAAATCTTCGTCCTCGGCAAACTCCCCCAATCGCTCAATTTGAATATCACCAAAAAGTGAGTCTTGATGCGCACTTACACGATAACGCTTAATCAACTCTAATAAAGCCAAAAAAGTGACCGCAACTTCAATGCGACTCCTCGCACCTTCAACCACCGCCCGAAAAGTCATGCTCTCTTCCGAACGAAGCAATTTGGTAATATGGTAAACCTTCTCTCGGATGGTCACTTTGGGTGCCCGAATCACCGTTCCCAACTCGGCTTTTTCAGCTTCACGCGCAAAGACATTTTGAGCGGCATTGAGTAAATCGCTTAGCGTAAGCTCTCCTATATCAAAATGCCTCTCAATTTTGGGTGGCACTGCAATTCGTAAATAGGTACGCAAATTTTGAGCATCGCGTGCTTTTAGCCATCCCGCTACTTCTTTGAATTTTTTATATAATCGCAACTGACGCGCCAAAGCCTCACCGGGGTCTTCCTCCCCAGCCTCTCGCACGGGCGGACGCGGCAATAATGCTTCCGATTTAATTTGAATCAATTTCGCGGCAATCACCAAAAATGCAGAAATCTCCTCCGCGTCCAAATCTCCAAAGCCCCGAATTCGCTCAAGATATTGGTCTGTAACCAACGCCAAAGAGACGCTCGTAATATCCAATTCTGCGCTCTCGATTAAGTTCAGCAAAAGAGCAAGCGGTCCCTCAAAAACAGGCGTGCTAACGGTATATTTTTCGGTTTGAGTTTTTGCGATATTGATACTCATAGGGGGCGATTATAACAGACTGCGGTATAATGCGCCCATGAAAAAATTGACCCATATAGACGAAACAGGCAAAGCCCACATGGTAGATGTGGGCGCAAAAGACGATACCGAACGCGTAGCTGTGGCACGCGGCGAAGTGAAGATGAAAAAGGACACTTTTGATGCGATTGCCGAGGGGAGCATGAAAAAAGGCGATGTTTTAACGGTGGCGCAAATCGCCGGCATCAACGGAGCCAAACGTACATCTGACTTGATACCGCTATGTCATCCGCTACTGCTCACCCACATCTCCGTGCAACTCGACTTGGACGAATCACTGCCCGGTGTACAGATTACCGCCTCGGCGCGTTTGCGCGGCAAAACCGGTGTAGAAATGGAAGCATTAACCGCAGTCTCCGTTGCCGCACTGACGATTTATGATATGGCAAAAGCTGTCGAAAAAACAATGGTGATTCAAAATATCCATCTGGTGGAGAAACGTGGCGGGAAAAGTGGGGTTTTTATAAACAACAAGTCGGAATAATAGATTATGAATAAAGTTAAAATCCTTTTCTTCGCAACTATGCGCGCTCGTGCAAAAACTTCTTCAATGGAGATAGAATTAGAAGATGATGCAAGCGTTGCTGATTTTAAAAAAATCCTTATTGCCAAAATCCCCGCGTTGGAGGCATCCTTGCCCTCAACGCTGGTTTCTATTAATCGCGAATTTGCCTTCGATGAAGAAATTATCCCCGAAAATGCAGAAAT
>CAZERH010000040.1:0-11109 GCA_964515535.1 uncultured Anaerolineaceae bacterium | reverse complement strand
ACTCTCCTTCGCCTTGCTTCTATTGTTGAAGCATCCAATGCGGCGATTTTTAACATTACTCCTGAAGGGGAAATTATCAGTTGGAATTCTTCCGCTGAAAACATATTTGGATATACGGCAGAAGAAATTATCGGGCAACCCGCAATCATCCTCGCACCGCCTGAAATTCGTGATGATGCAAAAGGAAGGTTAATGCAATTAACACAGGGGAAAAATGTTTCCACTTTCGACACCGTTCGCATTACAAAAGACGAGCAAAGAATAAATGTTCTCGTAAATAACGCTATTATAAAAGACAAAATGGGCAAAGTGCTTGGGTTTAGTGTCACCATTAATGATATTACGAAACACGAGCAAATTGAGAAAGAAAGACAAGAAAGTGAAGAACGTTTTCACGCCCTTTTTGAGAACTCTGGTGATGCTCATTTTCTTCTATACGAAGGAACTAATGAAGAACTCAATCAAGCGGCTGTAGATATGTTCCATGCTTCCTCAGAGGAGGAATTGCTAAAAACTTTGCCTTCTGAAATATCACCCGAATTTCAGCCGAATGGACAACTATCGCTTGAAAAATCACTCAAGATGCTCGAAATTGCCATGAAAAAAGGTAGCCATCGTTTCGAATGGACACACCGTAGGCTGGATGGGGAAAGTTTTCCGGCAGAGGTTTTATTGACACCAGTTAATCTTACTAACCGTCAAGTTGTTCACGCCGTTATACGAGATATTACCGAGCGAAAAAAAATGGCAGAACAAATCCGCTCTGCTTACGAACGTCGTGGCTATCAAGTGCAAATCAGCACAGAAATCTCTCAAGAAATTTCACAAGCCACCAAATTAAGTGAACTTTTTGATCGAGTGGTTATGCTCACAAAAGAGCAGTTAAATTATTACCATACCCAACTATTACGTTACGACTCAGTACAGGATGCCGTTATCTTGGTCGCAGGTTACGGAGAAATTGGGCAAAAGATGGCAGCTGAAGGTCACCGTATGGAAATGGGAACCGGCTTGATAGGCACTGCCGCCAGCATCGGTAAAACAATCTTACGCCCAAACTTAACAGAAGACCCCGATTGGAAGCCCAATCCTCTTTTGCCCGATACGCAGGGCGAAATTGCTGTCCCGATTAAATTAGGTAATGACGTTTTAGGTGTACTTGATATACAAAGCGATACTGCAGGGGCTCTCACGGAAGATGACCAACTCCTGCTCGAAGGTCTGTGTGGACAAATCGCGATTGCGATGGAGCAAACCCGCCTACAACAAGAAATGAACGAACAACTCGAAGAAATGAATCGCCTATATCAGGCAATGAGTCATGAAGGTTGGCTACAATATCGACAAACCGCCGACTTCGCCAAAGGATTTGTCTACGACCAAACGACAGTACATCCTATTGAGAAACAAGAGCAAGCATCCTTTGCAAATATGCCGGTAAAACTACCCGGCGGAGAGGTACTTGGAGAGTTGGGCATCATTGATGACCCCGAAAACCCACTTTCAGAGGAGGATAAAGCCTTTATTGGGCAAGTCTCGGAGCAAGTGGCTCTAGCCTTAGAGAGTGCCCGACTTACAGAACAAACACAAATAGCTCTTTCTCAAACTGAGATTCTTTTTCAAATTGGTAGTCAATTAAACACTGCATCAGACGAAAAAGAAATTCTTTCTGCCGTAATGGAACCAACTAAAGACACAGGGTATTTTGAAGCCTCTCTATTTTATATGGATGATTACAAGGGAGACGAGCCAAGCTCCATGACAAAAGTTGCCAACTGGCATCACAAAAATAAGCCCGCTCTTCCGCTTGGATATCAGCTTGACCTACAAGCCTTTACAGTTCTCGATTTTTTGGTGTCACCTGATAAAGTACAGCTAATTTCGGATATTCCAAACAGCAAGAATCTAGAAAAAGCGGCAAAAGAACTTTGGGCAAAAGCGGGGAGCGTAGCAATTATAGTCATCCCGATCTCCCAAATGGGGCACTGGCTAGGTATCTTGACATTCAGTTGGAACAAACCTCATGAATTTAGTCCCAGTGAAACCGCTATTTATGAAGCCATGATTAGCTTAGTAACACCGGTTGTTCAAAGCCGCCGACTTTTTGAACAGACCCAAACAGCACTCAATAACGCACAGTTGAGTGAAGCTCGCTTCCGCACCATTGTAGAAAATGCCCCTGAAGCTATTGTCGTTTTTGACATGGAAACAGGATTATTTGTCGAATATAATAGCAATGCTTTGCTGTTTTACGGACTAGATGAGCAGGAGATATTCAAAGTTGGTCCGATAGATATGAGTCCACCTGTACAACCGGATGGGAGTCCTTCACCCGAAACCGCCATGGAACAGATCCAAATTGCGCTGGAAGGCGGAGCACCGGTATTCGAGTGGGTGCATCGCAATGCTACGGGTGAAAATATTGATTGTGAAATCCGGCTGGTACGCATGCCTGACCCCACCAGAACCCTTGTTCGGGCTAGCGTAGTAGACATTCGCGAACGTAAAAAAGCTGAACAAACTCTCCGTGAGAGTCAGGAACGCGCTCAAACAATTCTGGAATCAGTTACGCTTCCAATGTTGATTACCCGCAACTCAGACAATGCCATTACCTTTGCGAATCAACTTGCGGCAGATAGCATCGGTTTATCTATCGAAGACATAACGAACTCTCCTGAGCTTAATCTATTCGCCAACCTAGAGGAAAGAGAAAAATTCGTCGCTGAATTAACAACCGAAAAAGTTGTCAACAATATGCAAATTTTGCTTAAACGGCATGACCAAAGCACTTTCTGGGCACTGTTTTCTGCCCGCTTCTTTGTATATCAGGGAGAAGCATCTACTCTCGTCACGATTGCTGATATCAGTGATCGTATTGAAGCGCAAGAAGCAATTACAAAACGTGCGGCAGAGCTCGCCACCGTTGCCGAAGTTAGCACCGCCGCCGCAAGAGCATTAAATATAGACGAACTACTCCAAGAAGTGGTAGACCTCACCCGAAAACGCTTTGACCTTTACCATGTACACATCTATCTCTTGGACAACGAAAAAGAACATCTTCAAGTACAAGCCTGCGGATGGGAAGAGGGCAGTCCGCATAGCGGCACGCATGGCGACACCCCTATTCCTCTCACCACCGAAAAATCTATCGTTATACAAGCCACCCGAAATCGAATAGCGGTGGTCGTCAACGACACCAACAATGACCCGAATTGGCTACCAAACGAGTTGATGCCCAATACCCGCTCTGAGATGGCAATTCCGCTCATTGTAGGCGATGAATTACTCGGCGTATTTGATATTCAATCCGATGAACTTAATCGCTTCTCCGATGAAGACGTAAGCATTCAAACTACACTCGCTTCACAAGTAGCGGTCGCTTTACAAAACACACGTTCTTATGAAGAAGCAAAGGAACAGGCAGAACAAGAATCGATGATTAATATCATCAACCAACGAATTCAGGGAACGACCACCGTTGAAGATGCTCTCCAAGTAGCCGTTCGTGAGTTGGGGCGCGCACTCGGAGCAAAGCAGGCAAGTATTCAATTGGATGTCGGCGCAAAAAGGCAATAGCACCCAATGGGAATCACCGTCACAGACGCGTTTTGGGCTTGGTCAGAAATACCCAAAACGCTGTGCAACGTGAACACTGCAAAACTGCCCGCACAAAAAAATGTTGGTTTTTGGCACGCAAGCAAAAATCGGGTGAGTCCCGGCTTTTCATCCTAGAAAAAAACGTAAAAGTATGTATTCCCTTCGCACATCACGCACGAAAGAGATGAAATATGATGTCTAAAAATAATAACGCTAAAAAACGAATTCAGGAACTGTTGTCTGCGGTAGAAATCCCCGAAACAAGACCTGATAACGCGGCACCTCAGCCACCTAAAGAGGTTATATCCGAATTACGCGAGGCAGTTCTTAACGCATCTCAATTGTCTAAAAAGGATAAAAGCGATTTAGAAAAAGTTAGCTGGGAAGAGTTTCTAAACGCGATTGATCGTGACGAACGGATTGGTTTTAGTTTTGACCAAAAGGAACTAACGCCTCTCGAAGAAAAATTAGATTCGGGTGAGGGCAGTACAAATGCACTTCTAAGAGTAGGCGATGAAGTCTTTGGCAAAATACAACTAGATGGCGAAGAAAGTTTATCCCCTGAAAACACAAAAATTCTTAATTCAATTGCACAGCAAGTTTCTCAACATATTGAAAATTTGCGTTTGGTTGAGCAAGCTAATCAATACCGCACCGAGGCGGAAGAGGCTTCTCGGCAATTGACCCAAAAAGGCTGGGAAGATTATCTTAACGCTACAGGGGTATCTACTTTAAGCTATATTTATGACCAAAAACGAGTTGTAGAGACGGATGGTATTGAAAGGGTTGAAAATTTCCCGAAGGCTGAGGTGCTTACAGAAGTTATCTCTGTGCGTAACGAACCCATCGGGCAACTTACTTTAGCAGATATAGAGGAGCAATCGGCGGAGGCGCAAAGTTTGCTCTCTACTGTGGTGAATGGCTTGAGTGCCCATATTGAAAATTTACGCCTGCTAGATGAAACAGAACGTAGTAGACAGCAACTGGATAAACGTGCCGCTGAGTTAGAAACGGTGGCAAAAGTGAGTACAGCGGCGGCGGCAATTCGAGACCCCAAATCTTTGCTTCGGTCAGTGGTCGATTTGACCAATTACAGCTTTAGTCTTTATCACACTTCTGTTTACTTACTTGAAACTACCGATAATGACACTGAAATTCTTAAGCTAACTGCCGCATCAGGCAAAACAGGATATAAAATGCTGAAAGAAGAGCATTTTGTGAAGCTGAAAGGACAAAAATCGAAACTAGCAAAAATTGCTCGATCACACGATGTTTATATTACCAACGATTTACAAGATGAACAGCCCTTTTTTCTAGGATACTCCTACCTTCCAAAGACACGTAGCGAAATGGTTATCCCAATGATTGTGGCTGATAAATTTATTGGTATCTTTGATGTGAAATCAGAAAATCCAAATCGCTTTAGCGAAGACGATTTTCGTACCTACACCACTTTGGCATCTCAAACGGCAATTGCTCTACAAAACGCACAACTTTACGAAGAGCAACTCCAAACAGTAGAAAGATTGCGCGAATTAGACCATCTAAAATCATCCTTTCTCGCCAATATGAGCCATGAACTACGCACGCCGCTTAACTCGATTTCCGGTTTTACGCAGGTTATGCTAGAGGGCTTAGATGGACCTTTATCAACAGAAATGGAGGAAGATTTAGGGCTAATTGATAAAAACGCCAATCATCTACTTAGCTTGATTAACGAAGTTCTTGATATGGCAAAAATCGAGGCAGGACAACTCTCTGTTACAATGGGACCGGCTAATTTACATCAGGTGCTAGAGGATGTTATCAAAACAATTCGACCTTTAGCGCGTCAAAACGACCTCACAATTAGCCTAGAAAATAATATCCCCGAAGATTTGATAATCATGGCTGATGATATGCGCATCAAACAGGTGATGATTAATATCATCGGCAATGCCATGAAGTTCACCCTCGAAGGTGGTATTTTCATTTACGGCGAAGTAGATAATGCCCTTATTCGTATTAAAGTTGTAGATACAGGCATCGGCATTCCTCCTGACCTTTTAGAAACCATTTTCGAAGCCTTTAGCCAAGTAGATACCTCAACTACACGAAAAACGGGCGGTACCGGACTAGGGCTACCAATCAGTAAACGATTTATCGAAATGCACAATGGTCGCCTCTGGGCAGAAAGCTCCGGACGTTCGGGAGAAGGCTCTACATTCATTCTTGAACTCCCCATAGTATTGCCCGAAAAATAAAGAAAACAGACATCTCCCTATTAATGGGCTTCTCAAGATGAAAAAAATTGATATAATAGCTATTATATAAGGGAAGTGGAACCAACTATGACAGCTTATAAAGTATTATATATTGAAGACAATCCAGATAATATGCGACTCGTAGAGAGAGCACTCAAAGCTAAGGGATACGTAGTTCATGGTGCCTTTGATGGTCTCTCAGGGATTCAAATGCTAGAAAGCGTTATGCCAACTGTCATCCTACTAGACATCAACCTTCCCGACATCGATGGCTACGAAGTAGCCCGCCGCATACGCAAGCATCGCAACAGCGATGTACGCAATATCCCCATCGTTGCCATTACTGCGAACACCCTCAAAGGCGATGCAGAAAAAGCCTTAGATGCCGGTTGTGATGTTTATATGTCAAAACCCATTAACATTCGAGAACTTTGGGCGCGCGTCGAGGCTTTTATGCCCGATGACGATTTTCTAAAATAAAGAGAGGCATTCATCTAATGACAAAAATTTTACTCGTCGAAGATATAGCAGACAACGCATCCTTAGTCAGAAGAGCCGTCAAAGCAAAAGGCTTCGATTTCGTCTGGGCGCAAAACGCTACCGAAGGAATCAAAGTTGCTCTCGAAGAAGTCCCCGACATCATCCTCCTAGATTTAGGCTTACCGGACGCTGATGGACAAACCCTCTCTACATGGATACGCGACGAAAAAACCCTCTGGGATATCCCCATCATCGTCATGACAGCTTGGCCCGCAAAAATGGCACAACAAACGGTCGAAGCCTATCAATTGGATGGATATCTCACCAAACCTTTTAACCTTAAAGAATTTTGGGAAATTATCGACTCTTTCATAAAAGAATAAAATTATGGGTCTAAAAATCCTCCCCGCCAGCCAATTTACAACAGAAGAACTAACCGATTTCTACAATCAAACGCGTGTAGACTACCTCATTCCCATGCCCATGAGCGTGGCAGTAATGGCAGAATATATCCACGATTTTGATATAGACCTCAACCTTTCCCCCATTGTACAAGACGAAGAAACAGGGGAATTTTTAGGACTTAGCATGTTAGGCGTGCGCCAAGACCGCACCTGGATAACAAGATTAGGCATTACCCCGGCAAGCCGCAGACGTGGTGCCGCCGCGGCGGCAATGAACGCAATGTTTGAAGCATCGAAGAAACTTGGCGCAAAAAAAACCATTCTTGAAGTCATCAAAAACAACACCCCCGCACATACCCTCTTTGAAAAAAACGGTTTTAAAAAAAACCGAGAACTTCTTGTCCTCAGACGAGCCCCAATACGCCCCCCCCTCAGCCCGGAAGGTGAAATCACATGGCTATACCGAAAAGATGCCCTCTCAGCCCTACGCTCATACCCTCATCACCTAACTTGGGTAAACAATATAGAATCAATGGAAAACGCCAGCATGTTTCAGGGCTTTCGAATCAAACTAAAAGACGGCACACGCGGCTGGCTTGTCTACAGACATAAAAAACGAACCATCACCCATTTTGAATTTTATACAGAACAAGGCAACCCCGTCAAAATGGCTCGAAATATCCTTCTCTTCCTCCACTTCCAGTATCATCGCATGGATGCCTACGCCGAAAACTTCTTCGCCGATGATCCCCACCTCCCCGCCTTTTTCGATCTCGGCTACTTTGAAGCCTTCAGACGAGTAGAAATGATTAAAGAATACGATTAAAATCATCAGCTTAGATTCTCAAAAGCGGATTTCGACACAGGAATCCGCTTTTTATTTTTAGCAGCTCGCAACACGCGCAAATTTCGGCTTGCTCCCATTCAAACAACATTTTCCTCCCAACAAACACCATGCCCTCAACAGGAACAACTTTCAACATAAAAAAATTCTCCGTTCACGATGGACCCGGCATTCGCACAACAGTTTTCTTTAAGGGATGCCCTCTAAGCTGTCTCTGGTGTCATAACCCTGAATCACAATCTCCTAAACCCGAAATTCACTACTTCGAGAATCGTTGCATCCTCTGCGGGGATTGTGTGAAAGCCTGCCCCGAGAACGCCATTACTATCAGCGACGACATCCGTATTTGGGATAGCGACCTTTGTCAGCTTTGCGGGGATTGTGCCGAAACCTGCCCGACAGAAGCCATTCAACTGGTAGGGGAAGAGACCGATGTTGATGAAATTATGGCAGAAATCGAAAAGGATATAATTTACTACGACCAATCGGGGGGCGGAGTCACCTTTTCGGGTGGGGAACCGCTTCAACAGATTGATTTTCTCACAGCTCTATTGAAAAAATGCAAAGAGCACGAAATTCAGACCGCAGTAGACACCTCCGGTCTCGCCACGTGGACACGCTTCGAGCAAATACTCCCCTATGCCGATCTTTTTCTTTATGATTTGAAGGTGATGGACGATGAGAAACACCGCCAGCTTACGGGAGTCTCAAACCAAGTTATTCTCGAAAACTTAAGCCGATTAAACAGCACCCAAGCCCAAATTCACGTTCGCATCCCGATTATTCCCTCCATCAATGACGATGATGAAAATCTGCGCGCCACATCTGCGTTTTTATCTACGTTAAAAAATATCCACCAAGTTGATTTGCTCCCCTATCACAATATCGCCGAGGATAAATATCGGCGCATGGCGCATGAATACGAGTTGAAAAACGTAAAAACACCCTCTACCAAAGAAATGCAAGCACTGGCAAAGATATTTGAGGAAAAAGGATTTAATGTCAAAATAGGCGGCTAATGAGGGAAGTTTACGAAGCCAAAAATCACTTTGCGAATCGGTTTTTGACCAATTCGTAAAACGCATTTTGCGAGTATAATAAAGAAAAAACTTCACAAAAGGAGATTTCCTTTGACAGACCCCCGAGTACAAAAATTTGCTGAAATTTTGGTTAATCACTCTGCCCGCATCGTGAAAGGTGACCGCGTGCTTATTGAAGCATCGCAAGCCGCATTGCCTTTGGTGCGCGAGTTATATATTCAAATTTTGAACAAAGGCGGGATACCACACCCCATGCTCACTATCCCCGGAGAAAACGAGCTTTTTCTCACTTATGCCAGTGATGAGCAGTTGGATTATGTGCCGCCTTTTCATAAAATGGCATACGAGAATTTTGAATCTCGCATCCGCATCCACTCTGCAACCAATACGCGCGCCCTCTCCAATGTAGATACCAGACGATTTCAACGACAAGGCAAAGCCTTTGGCAAGATTACTGCCATCCAAATGCGGCGCGGCGGCGCGGGCAAATTCAAATGGGTGACCACCCTCTTCCCCACCGAAGCCTACGCCCAAGATGCCGAAATGAGCCTGAGCGATTACGAAGATTTCGTCTATCGCGCTTGCCACGCCAACGAAGACGATCCAATCGCATTTTGGAACAGTGTTCGAAACAATCAACAAGCCGCGATTGACCATATTCAAGGACATGACCAAGTCGTATTGCGTGGTCCCAATGTAGATTTAACCCTCTCCATCAAAAACCGTATTTTCCTGAACTCCGCCGGTGTTTTCAACATGCCCGATGGCGAAATCTACACCGGTCCCGTTGAAAAATCAGTCAATGGCTGGGTCAAATTCACCTATCCCGCCATTTATAACGGTGTGGCGGTCGAGGGCGCAGAACTAATGTTTAGCAACGGCAAAGTCACCTCCGCCAAAGCCGATAAAAATCAAGATTTTCTCATGAAAATGCTCGAAACAGATGCTGGCTCCCGTTATCTCGGCGAATTTGCCATCGGCACAAATTTCGAAATCAACAAATTCACTGGTCAAATTCTCTTCGATGAGAAAATAGGCGGCTCCTTCCACATGGCACTCGGCGCAAGCTATCCCGAAACCGGTGGCAAAAACAAAAGTGCCATCCACTGGGATATGATTTGCGATATGCGCAAAAACGCCGAAATTTTGGTCGACGGAGAACTCTATTACAAAAACGGTAAGTTTGCGTTCTAAAATTCGTTTGCAGGTTTAAAAGTTAAAAGGTTGGAAGGTTTTCACTTTCCAACCTTTTTTATTTGGATGAAGAACCGCACCACGCGTGATTTGGGCTTACGTGGTGTTTAATGGACAAAATCTCGGCAATATACCGATTTCCATTAAATCGTAGGGCAACCGATTGGTCGCCCCTACAATTACCCATCTCACGCCCGCCAAAACCCCCGCCGAATAGGACGTACATCCTCGGATGTGATGAAAGCATCTTCATCCGCTCCTCGGACAATTTTCTCAACCAACGCGGCGCGTTTACGGCGCACGTTGCAACTTAACATGCTCACCATCCCGTCTTTGCCGCGGGCAGAGATTTCTGTTACGGCAAAACCCTCGTCTCGAAGTTTTTCTGCCAAAACCGCCCCGCGCCGAGAGGAAGTAATTTGGACATGTGTATAGCCGATTGCCAGTTTCCCCTCCAGCCACACCCCGACCACGCCGCCGGTCGCGTATCCCCCCGCGTAAGCAACGATATTGAGCCAATTATCTAAATTAGAGAGAACCGAAGTAATCGCCAAGACAAAAACAAGAGATTGGAAGAAACCCAAAATCCACGTCAGGAATTTATTCCCGCGCATACTGACCATTATCCGCAAAGTGCCGATGGACATATCTACGACGCGGAGGGTGAATAAGGTGAGGGCAAATGCCCATGCAGGGAGAGTAGATAAAAATGTTTGCATAATTTGTATAGTCAAAAGTAAATGAACAAAAAGGCTAACGCGAAAATCGCTCTATTGCAAAAGGCGACAGTTCAAAATCGGGCTTCTCTTCTGTCGCAATTTGCGCCACCAGTTTCCCCGTTAGCGGTCCCAGAGAAACGCCCAACATGCCATGTCCGGTGGCAACAATTAAATTTTTCACCCTCTCAGAACGACCAATATAAGGGAAATCATCCGGCGGTAGGGGGCGCAAGCCGCTCCACACACTCACCTTGCCTTCAAAAGAAATCCCCTCCAAATAATCCTGCCCCGCTTTCATAATCGCATTTACGCGCCGTTGATTAATCGATAAATCAATCCCTGCCAACTCCAAAGTCCCCGCAAAGCGCAATTTTGAACCCATTGGCGTTACCGCGACCTTCGATTCGCCCAACATCATCGGGATAGCGGGCAGTTCTACGGGATTTTCGAGCGTCACATTATATCCTTTCGCCGCTTGCATTGGGAAGTTAAGGTTCAACGCTTCAGCGAGGGATGTAGACCACGCGCCTGCCGCCAAAATTACTTCTTTTGGATGATACGATTCGTCCCTTGTGTGGACGCTTGCGA
>CAZERH010000039.1:0-11332 GCA_964515535.1 uncultured Anaerolineaceae bacterium | reverse complement strand
CGGTGGAGGCTAAAAAATATTGTTAAGGCTTCATTAACTCGCTCACTGATTCTTGGGCATCCTTAATGCTACGTAGCTTCGCCGACTGGTCGTGCCAGAAACTTGAACCTGCGCTGGCGGAAAATCCACTAAGCATCATTCCTACGATGGGGGCTGAAGCACCGAGTAATTTTTGAACTGGGGCGGTGAGATCGCCCAAAATTTCAAAGGTGTCAATTTGAAAACTAAAAGCGAAAAATATCCCCGCAATTATTGCGATCAGGCGAATGATACCGCGGCGTTTTTGCTCATTCTGAAAATAATTAGCAGTGGCGTTGCTTGCGGCAGTGGCTATTTGGCTCGTAGATGATGTTATCGTTAGCTTGTCTATAGTGGAGCCAACCGATGTGAGAGCTTTGTTTAGGGCATCAATTCTCCCTTCTTGTAATGTGGCTTCGTCATTCTTTAGCCAAATTTTCACGTCATTTAGGATAGCCTCCGGTGAAGGTTTGCCTTTGAGAGGAGAGTTTCCCGGTATTTTTAACCAACTGATGACAGCTTCTACCATGATGGCTAGCACCGCCATTAATGCTATATATGTTCCCAGTGTTGCTATGGTACTACCAATATCATTCATTCTGAACCTTCCTTATCTACTTTTTTTGATGGGGAGAACTTCTCAAAGATTTAGCGCATCAGAAGAATTTTTATTTTTTCATTCACACCTCCTTTTTTCGTCTTGATAGTATTTTTTTGCAAAGCATTACCACTATACAATAATTTGATAGGTTATTCAAGAAGAAAACTTCACAGGAGGGTAAAATAAAAAAGCACTCTCTGGCAAAGGAGAGTGCTTTTTTATTTGAATTACGCAATACGTTTTACGCAATCCCCTCAAACCTTGCCGTAAAATGCTTTAAGAATTGCGGTGCGTAAGTGAATTTATAGCCTTTAATTTCATCTGCCCGGTTTACAATCTTTTTCACCGTTTCCACAATATAATCTAAATGACTCTGTGTATAGGTTCGGCGCGGAATGGCTAAGCGCACCAACTCCAAATCGGGATATACCATCTCGCCCGTGTCGGGGTCTTCATGTGAAAACATGACCGAGCCAAGCTCCACGCCGCGGATGCCACCCTCACGGTAAAGTTCCACCACAAGAGCTTGGTCGGGGAATTCGGCGTGGGGAATGTGTGGAAGCAACGCACCCGCATCGAGATAAATCGCGTGACCGCCCGCGGGCTGGATGACGGGGACTCCTATTTCAATCAATCTTTCATTTAAATAGGCGGTTTGTCCCAAACGTGAGCGCAAATAATCTTCTTCCAATCCTTCGTATAAGCCGACTGCCATCGCGTCTAAATCTCGACCAGCCAAACCGCCATAAGTGGGGAATCCTTCACGCATAATCAATTCGTTTTGTGCGTTCACAAAAAGATCATCGTCATTCATGCAGAGCAAACCGCCGATATTAACAATCGCATCCTTTTTGGCAGACATGGTCATCCCGTCTGCGAGGGCAAAGAGTTCTTGGGTAATCTCAGTAGGCGTTTTATCTGCGTAGCCCTCTTCTCGCATTTTGACGAAATAGGCGTTTTCGGCGTAACGCGCCGCGTCTATGAAGAAAGGAATTTTGTAAGATTTATAAACTTCTGCCACCGCGCGCATATTTTCCATCGAAACAGGTTGTCCGCCACCGGCGTTGTTCGTGACCGTCATCATCCCAAAGGGGATATTTTCCGCGCCGACTTCTTCGATAAAGGCTTTTAGCTTGTCAATATCCATATTTCCTTTAAAGGGATGTAAATTGCTGGGGTCGTAAGCCTCGTCAATTACCAAGTTTGTCGGTCTGCCGCCGCGCGAGCGGATATTGGCATCGGTGGTGTCGAAGTGCATATTGCTGGGGATGTAACTTCCTTCTTTGACCAGCAATGTGCTCAAAATTCCCTCCGCGGCGCGTCCCTGATGGGTGGGCATCCAATGTTCAAATCCAAAAATGTCGTTTACCGCCTCAGCAAGCCTAAAATAAGAACGTGCGCCCGCGTAGCTTTCATCTCCCATCATCATCGCCGCCCACTGATGTTTGCTCATTGCGCCTGTGCCTGAATCCGTTAACATATCTATAAAAATATCTTTGGCTTTCAGGGCAAAGACGTTATACCCCGCTGTTTTGAGTGCTTTTTCGCGGGCTTCTCGGTTAATCAATTTGATTGGTTCTACCATTTTAATTCTGAAGGGTTCCGGGGGGTGCTGAATCATTTTTTCTCCTTTTTATAAATAGCCCAGAAAAAACAAAATTGCCAAGGAAAGCGTGACAGCTTTATACCTTGACAACTGGGTGTGCCCCTGGGCAATATGCAAATGTGGCTAAATTCTAACACAAAAAATCTTGTATAATGTGGGTATGAAAAAAAAACGCTTAATCCTCGTCTTGCTAATTTTGCTAATTTCTCTTTCAATGCTAATTTGGGCATTGCTCCCACCTGCCATTGAAAGCCATATCATTCCCCTCCCGCCTGCCGATATGGAATTGCCGATTTCGTTTATTTGGAGGGTGATATGAGAAAGTTTTTTCTTTATTTTTTATTGGGATTGGGACTTTTGTTGCTGATTTCGACTTGCGGTATGCCTCCCGGGGTATCGGAGGCGGTTGCGACGCGGACGGCGGCACCGCTCGCGTCCCCCAGCTTGCCAGCCCCAGTCAAGCCGACTCTTGTCCCCAGCATCTCCGAAACTCGCCTGCTGACACTGGAGTTCCCGCCCAAAATCCGCGCCGGTGATTCGGACATCATCCGCCTCACCCTCGAAGTGGATGAGTTTGGCAACATCATTCCCACCGCTGAGATAGAGGGGCACGAGGTGAGGGGCGAAACGATAGAAGTGAAAAATTTATACGAGACGCATATTATCATTGCAGAATCGCGTTTAGATATGGCGGGCGTAGAAATTTTGCCGACTGAAATAATCAGCGAGCCGCTTTTGCCGGGCGAATCTGTTACTTTTTATTGGAGCATCAGCGCGCCCGATGCAAGCAACTATCGCGGTACGGTTTGGCTTTATTTGCGCTATATTCCCAAAGCGGGCGGCACAGAACTACGCCGCGCTATCTCTGCCCAAACGGTTGAGATTGAAGCCATAAAGTTTTTTGGGGTTCTATCTGCCTCTCCGGCGAAGAAATTGGGAGCACTCGGCACATTTTTGGGCGTAATTCTGAGTTTTCCCTTTGTTGATGATGTCTTGAAATTTTTATGGAAGAAGGTAAAAAAGGAAAAAGATGAAGAGAAGGAGAAGGGAGAAGAGGAGAAAGAGAAGGAGGTTGAGTCACCTTCCTGATTGACTGGAAAATCTTTTTTAACACGAAGGTCACGAAGATTTTCTAAGAAAAAACATAAATAGTAGTTGTTCAAGATCAAGGTGTGATGTTTTTTGCAAGTAGGGACGGCTGTCCGCCCCTGCGCGTGTAAACATATTACTGTTTTTTAGTTTTTATCTTTCCCTTGTGTTTGTTGTGTGCTTCGTGTTTAAAAAATCTATTTGAGTTCTGCCCCTCAATTAGATTGCTACTTTGGTCTCTAAGGGGGGGGGGGCACGAAAGTATCTGAGCTACAAGCAAGTTTAGGACACGCGCAGCGCAGTTTTTACCTCTCTGTACGAGGAAAGGGCAACTTATCTACAAAATGCGGCTTGTTTTCGATGATTGGACCTCGTTGCGTTGTGCTTATTTTCACAAAGTGGATATATATGACAAACATCATACGAAAAATAGACGTGGGTTATTGGGGAGACTTGCGTCTTAATGGTAGAATTTTTTCGCTATTTAAAGAAGTTTATTTTTTATACATGGAGTGTTTATGGAAAGTCCGTGGATTTACGTTGGCGTTTTTGTTTTGGTGGGATTATTGATTCCCATTGCCGCGCTTTTGATTGCCCGTTTTATAGCACCACGCAAACCCAATGCAATTAAGCAAAGCACTTATGAGTGCGGTATTGAGACAGTAGGCGATAGCTGGATTCAGTTTAAGGCGCAGTATTATATTTTTGCGCTCGTTTTTCTGATTTTTGATGTGGAAACCGTTTTTCTTTTCCCTTGGGCAGTATCTTTGAACAGTTTGCCCGTTTTTGCCGTTTTCGAGGGAATTGTTTTTATCCTCATCTTACTGGCTGGTCTAATTTATGCTTGGAAGAAGGATATGCTAGAGTGGGTGTAGCACCGCTATAGGTATTTCAAAGGCTGATAGGAGAAAATTACCTCTCAGCTTTTTTTCTGTGTAAGGAGTAACTCATGGAATTTTGGAACGATCTAATGTTCAACTCGCTTCGGGAATCTTTTACGAGCGGGGGGATGTCTGAAGGTCTGGCAATGGTCTTGATTTATGCAATATCGATTCTTGCATTTGTCACTTTTGCGATGGTTTTAGATATTTTCTTGGTTTGGATCGAACGAAAAGTGGTCGCTCGTTTTCAAGACCGCTTGGGACCGAATCGAATTGGTCCCTTCGGCATTTTTCAACCCTTTGCCGATATTGTCAAACTCTTAATCAAAGAAGATATTACCCCCATTGGTGCGGATGTGATTTTGTTCAACCTTGCACCGATTTTCTCGATGATGTCTGTCCTTTTATTGTGGGCGATTTTACCTTTCGCTCCTACAATGGTCGGCGTAGATTTAAACGTGGCGATGCTTTATCTGGTTGCCGCGGGATCAATCGGAACGCTTTCCGTGATTATGGCTGGGTGGGCTTCGAATAACAAATATGCGACAATGGGCGCGTTCCGCACTGTTGCGCAAATGGTCTCCTACGAAATTCCGATGGTTGCCGCAATTTTGATCGTCACCGTGCTTTCCGGCACGATGGGCGTAGTTGGGATTGTTGAAGCGCAAGAGACTCTTCCCTTCGTCTACTATGCCCCGCTGACCTTCATCATTTTCTTGATTTCGGCAATCGCGGAATTGGGACGCTCTCCCTTCGATTTGAACGAAGCCGAATCAGAAATCGTAGCTGGTTTTCACACCGAATACACCGGAATGAAATTCGGTCTCTTCTATGCAGGTGAGTTGCTCCATTCTTTCACCTTTGGCGGTTTCATCGCTTTGCTTTTCTTTGGTGGTCATCGTCTCTTTGGGATTGAAAACTGGTTTTGGGGTTCACCAATTTGGGGTGCGATTATCTTCGTGGGGAAGGCTCTCTTCTTCTATTGGGTAATTATGTGGGTCAAATACACCGTTCCGCGTGTTCGTATTGACCACATGCTGGCTTTCAACTGGAAATTCCTGACTCCGCTTGCCTTCATTTTATTGATGGTGACGGCGTTGGTCGGACGTTTGCTGATGGATAGTGCTTGGCTTGTTCCTGCTTTATTCTTATCAAATGTTTTTGTCGGCTGGATGACGGTGCTTTACCTTAAGTCTCATGCGCGTAAAACACGCGAACGGGAAGAAGCGAAATCGGTCACACCGGTTCCCCAACACTAAGCGGAGGAGAAAATAATATGACAACTATGCAAGTTCTCTTTCTGATTTTTGCCGCCATCATTCTGGTTTCAGCCTTCAAAGTTGTAACCACAAGAAAAATGATTCATGCGGCATTTTGGCTCATCGTGGCTCTCTTCGGGATTGCCGCTCTATACACCATGCTCAACGCCGGTTTCTTGGCAATGGTGCAGATTGTGGTTTATGTCGGTGCAATTGCGATTTTGTTCATCTTCGCGGTTATGCTCACCCGTAAAGAGCTTTTAGATAAAGGACAGGCACTAAATGATAACTGGATGATTGCCGGTTTAATTAGCCTTTTATCTTTTGGCGGGCTTTACTTACTTTTGAATAATTGGTCAGGATTCATGAAGACGGCTCCCGCCCTTCCTGAAACGGATATGCTCGTGGAGTTGGGAACGGCTTTGGTTTCCCCCAATATGTATCTCCTGCCTTTTGAAATTGCTTCTGTTTTGCTCTTAGCCGCCTTAATCGGCGCGGTTTATGTAGCAAATGAAGCGAAAAGTGAATAGGAGACTGAATATAATGAACTCTATCCCTATTTCTTGGTATTTAGTTTTATCTGCCGGACTTTTTAGCCTTGGTCTTTTCGGCGTTTTGGCACGCAAGAATGCGGTCGCCATTTTGCTTGGGATTGAACTGATGCTGAACGCAGTCAATATCAATCTGGTCACATTTTGGCGATATAACAATCCCGCCGAAGTGACCGGGCAAGTTTTTGCAATCATTGTTTTTGCTGTCGCCGCCGCAGAAGTGGCTGTTGGGTTAGCGTTGATTATTTCAATCTACCGCAACCGCAACACGGTCATGGCAGACGAAATCAATTTGATGAAGTGGTAGGAAAAAGATATGGAAACTACGAATATAATTTGGTTACTTCCCCTCCCACCCCTGCTGGCTTTTTTCATTATTGTTCTCTTTACGAATAAGAGCAATAAAGTAAGTCATATTGTTGGTGTAAGTGCCGCCGCCCTCTCATGGGCTGGCGCAATGGTCGTTTTCTTCCGCTCTTTGGGCGTGGAGCATTTCGGCGAGCATCCTTTCACGAGTTCTATCAAGTGGCTTCCACTTGGCGATGAATGGCTGGAAATTGGCGTGCGCATAGACCCCCTCTCCGCCGCGGTTTTATTCTTTGTTGGCATCACCATTTTCATGATTTTCCTTTATTCGGTTGGCTATCATAACTTCGGTCAGCCCAAAGGTGAGCATGATAAGCAGGGGCTTCCCCCGCACGGTGCGACTATTGAAGATGAGCATGGACATGAACATACCGTTCCCTCCGTTGAGCCGATGTACTCGCGTTTCTTCGCCTTTATCGGTCTCTTCGCCGCAGGGATGTATACTCTTGTTATCTCTGACAATCTCCTAACCCTCTTTGTCGGTTGGGAAATTATGGGTTTATGCTCCTACTTGCTGATTGGTTTCTGGTTTGCTAAAAAATCTGCTCGTAACGCGGGTATCAAAGCTTTTATCACCACTCGTGTCGGTGATGTTTTCATGCTTTTAGGTCTCGCTTTCCTCTATAGTGCCACTGGCTCGCTTTCTTACGATGTTATTTTCTCCCACGAAGTTGTGAGCGCATTGGAAGCGACTCCTGCCTTCTGGGGACTTTCTGCCGCAGGCGCAATCGGACTTTTGCTCTTCATCGGTGCAATTGGCAAATCGGCGCAGTGGCCTCTCCACGTTTGGCTTCCGGATGCGATGGAAGGTCCTACACCCGTCTCAGCGATGATTCACGCCGCCACGATGGTTTCGGCTGGTGTTTATATGACCATCCGCATCTTCCCGCTGATTTCAGCCGGTTGGGATGGGCATGCCCTCACGCCTACGATGAGTATAGTTGCCTTTATCGGTGCATTCACGGCACTTTTTGCCGCCACAATCGCCGTTGCCCAAAATGATGTCAAAGGTGTCCTTGCCTATTCGACCATTTCGCAGTTGGGCTATATGATAGCGGCAATTGGTGTTGGTGCTTATGTCGCCGCCGCTTTTCACTTGATTACACATGCTTTCTTCAAAGCACTCCTTTTTCTCGGTTCCGGTTCTGTCATTCATGGCATGGAACACGGTGTTTTGCATACCGGAGATCACAGCGTAGACCCGCAAGATATGCGGAATATGGGCGGTCTCTATAAAAAAATGCCCATCACTTTTTGGACTTTCCTCATCGGTGGGTTTGCTCTTTCCGGTTTCCCGCTGGTCACGGCAGGGTTTTGGTCTAAGGATGAAATTTTCGCGGATGCGTTTGCTCATGGTCACGTGGCAGTCTTTATCACTTTAGCCCTCGCGGCTTTCTTGACTGCTTTTTACACCATGCGCCAAATTACGATGACCTTTTTAGGGGAAGCGCGGACTCCGGAAGCGGAACATGCACACGAGACCGTCTGGACGATGACAACCCCTCTCGTTGTTTTGGCGTTTTTCGCCCTTGTTTTTGGCTGGGTCGGTATCCCCGAAAATTTCCCCGTCTTAGGCGGCTTATCTTCGAATTGGTTCCATAGTTTTGTAGCGCACACTGTCCATCTTCCGGAGACGGAAATGGCGTTTAGCTGGGTGCCTTTGCTCACTTCTTTGACGGTAGCTCTTGGGGGGTTGGCACTCGGTTGGTGGACATATACCAAGCCCAATGCAAGTACGAACGATCCGCTCCGAAAAATTTTGCGTCCCGTTTATCACATCCTAGAAAATAAATACTATTTCGATGAGGCTTACGACTTCCTCTTCGTCAAACCTGCAATTTGGATTTCAGAAGTCTTCACGAATAAGATGGATCAGGGTGTTATTGACGGTATTTTGCATGGTATTGGTTCGTCAGCTTTCGTGATTGGTAAATTTATTCGCGAGAAATTTGATTTACCCGTGATTAACGAATTCTTTGGTGACGGGACTGCCGAAGTTGTCCAAATTTTCGGACGCAAACTGCGTAAAGTGCAGACAGGGCGCATTCAAGAATATATGCTTTCTGCGCTGGGCGTTCTTTTCATTATCTTTATTGCGCTGTATTTTTTGGCGTAGGCTGACAGGAGTGAATAATGAATTTTCTTTTTGATCACTTGCTGAGCATAATTCTCTTTTTCCCCGCAGTTGCGGCGGTTTTGGTTATCTTTTTGCCGAATGGTGAAGATAAACTCGCCCGTTGGGTGGCGTTTATTGCTTCTTTGGTTCCCTTTGCCCTAACATTGGTGCTGTGGAGCAATTTTGATGCGACTACCGCCGGAACTTTTCAGTTTGAAGAATCTTATGTTTGGTATGCGATAATCAACTCTAATTTTCACATTGGCGTTGACGGCATCTCCTTGAGTATGGTTTTGCTGACCACATTGCTGACCCCGCTCGCGATTTTGGCATCCTTCAACATTACAGAGAAGGTCAAAGCCTATATGATGCTCTTCCTTTTCTTGGAAATGGGCATGTTGGGCGTTTTTATGTCGATGGATTTGCTGATTTTCTTTGTTTTCTGGGAAATCGGTTTGGTTCCGATGTATTTCCTCATCAACCAGTGGGGTTCTGCAAATCGCAATTATGCCTCGCTTAAGTTCATGATTTATACCATCGGCGGCTCGCTGGGATTATTGCTGGCTATTCAATTGCTGGGCGTTTTATTTGGCACTTACGATATTGCCGAAATTACCGCTGGTTGGACTGCGCTCACAAGCGGTACGGTGATGGGCTTATCGGTCGCAACGGTCAAGACCGTTGCGTTTTGGGCATTTGTGATTGCTTTTGCCATCAAAGTGCCGGTTTGGCCCTTCCATACTTGGTTGCCCGATGCTCATACCGAAGCCCCCGTTGCCGGTTCGATGATTTTGGCTGGGGTATTGCTCAAATTGGGTGCTTACGGCTTTATTCGCCTAGTGCTTCCGCTTTATCCTGCCGAATCCGCTCGTTTTGCCGGTTGGCTGGCTTTCTTGGCAGTTATGGCGATTGTTTTCGGCGCATTTGGAGCTTATGGTCAATGGGATTTCAAGCGTTTGGTTGCGTATTCCTCCGTCAATCACATGGGATTTGTGCTACTCGGCATCGCCGCCGCCGCCAAAGCGCATGGGACGGCGAGCGCACATATCGCCATGAACGGTGCAATTTTGCAGATGTTCAATCATGGGATTTCAGCCGCCGCCATGTTCTTCCTCGTTGGCGTAATCTACGACAGAACCCATACCCGTGATTTGAAAAGATATGGCGGATTATTCCCCCTAATCCCTGTTTTTGGTGGAATTTTGATTTTTGCCAGTATGTCTTCGCTTGGTTTACCGGGCTTGAATGGATTTGTTTCTGAATTTCTTGTTGTTCGGGGCGCGTGGGCAGTGATGGCTGGATTTACCGCGGTTGCGATGCTTGGATTGCTTTTCACAGGCTCTTATATCCTCAAGGGTATCAAAAATGTATTACACGGTCCTCTGAATGAAGAATGGGCGCACGGCGATCACAAAATCAGCGATATAAATTTCCGAGAAGTTGTAGTAATACTTCCCCTGATGGCTCTTATGCTCTCGCTGGGTCTTGCGCCTGCGTGGCTTTTGAGTGTTATCAATAATGCTGTAACGGCACTGTTCTAAGAGGTGCACAAATGACATTTCCTATACTTAGTGTAATTATCTTTAGCCCGATTGTGGCGGCACTCATTATTTTATTGATGCCAGCCGACCGCAAAACGGAGATTCGCGTCATGGCGTTGATGACAGCGGCATTTGCTCTCGGGCTCTCGCTGTGGGTCTATCTGAATTATGACCAAACGCTGGCAGGGTATCAATTCATTGAAAAATATGACTGGATGCCCCAACTTGGCATCAGCCTCCACTTGGGCGTTGATGGCATCAGCACGCCGTTGCTCCTACTGACGGGCGTGGTCATGTTCACCGGAGTCATCATTTCTTGGGGTATTGAAGATCGTCCCCGTGAATTCTTTGCCTTCCTGTTCCTCTTGGCGAGTGGTGTTTTCGGTGTTTTTGTTGCGCTCGATTTGTTTATGCTCTTCTTCTTCTACGAAATCGCCGTTTTCCCCATGTATCTGCTCATTGCAATTTGGGGTTGGGTCAAGACTCGTGAATACGCCGCCATGAAACTGACTCTTTATCTCTTCATCGGCTCGGTTGTGGCATTAATCGGCGCGTTGGCGATGTATTTTTCCAGCGGCATGGGTACTTTCGATATGCTCATGCTCGAAACGGCTAATTTCTCCCTCGAATTTCAGAAAATTTGGTTCTTACCCGTCTTCTTGGGATTTGCAGTTTTGGGCGGCATCTGGCCCTTCCACAACTGGTCACCGGATGGACACGTTGCCGCACCGACCGCAGTCTCCATGTTCCATGCAGGCGTGCTAATGAAATTGGGTGCATTCGCCGCCTTGCGCGTAGGCATTATGCTCCTGCCTGAAGGCGCAAAATTTTGGGCACCGCTTATTCTTATGTTGGCAACCGTCAACGTGGTTTATGGTGCATTTATCGCTATGATTCAAACCGACCTAAAATATATGATCGGTTTTTCCTCCGTCTCGCATATGGGATTGGTCATGCTCGGCTTTGCCACGCTCACAGAACAAGGCATGACCGGCGCAGGCGTGCAAATGTTCTCTCACGGTGTTATGACAGCCCTCTTCTTTGCCGCAACCGGCATGGTCTACGATAGAGCGCACACCCGCAAAATTCCGGAACTGGGGGGCATGATAAAACCCCTCCCTTGGGTCGGCTTTGCCTTCATCATCGGCGGTCTCGTCTCCATGGGTATGCCTGGTTTCTCCGGTTTTGTCGCCGAATTCCCCATTTTCATGGGCGTCTGGCAAGTTAAACCTTGGGTCGCCATTCTCGCGGTTATTTCCATTATCATCACCTATTATCAAAGGAAGTGTTCCTGATAAGATTTC
>CAZERH010000038.1:0-11396 GCA_964515535.1 uncultured Anaerolineaceae bacterium | reverse complement strand
TGAACAATGCGAGTATTGGTTGCAGATAAAAACAAATTGGACGGAGCATAATCCCAGCGTTACTATTACTTATCAAGAAAACGAAGTTTTGGATTTAATTAAATGGGTTTGGGAACATCAAGAGATTATTGGTGGTATGACATTTTTGCCCCATTTTGATGCTCAGTATAATCAAATGCCCTTCATGGAAATATCTGAAGACGAGTACGAAGAACTGAAGGGGAATTTTCCCGAAATTGATTTTTCGAAAATTTATCGCTATGAACTGGAAGATTATACAACTGTAGCCCAAGAGCTTGCTTGTTTTGCAGGGGGATGTGAGGATTAGGCGGGGGACTGAATGTTGCAGGTTTAAAGTTGAAGGAGGCTCTTGATGAGAGCCTCCTTTTTTAGTGTGCATTGCATCTAAAAGATGCGTTGCACCGCGATATCACGGACACTTCGCCCTATATTCATCCAAATTTCTGTTTTTCAAGAAAACAGAAAAACCTAAACCCTCAGCTTTTGGGCAAATATCAGAAATAAATTCTTCGTAGCTGACTTCATCGGTATATTCAGCCGAAAAAACAGGTTTTCCCGCTTCAACGAGAGGAATCATCTCCGCGCACCACTCGCCAACGAAGCAATCTTCTGTTAGTCCCCAATCGAAATAGGGAAGTAAATCGATGGTTTGCTCTTCGTTATTTTTCTGCCCAATGCTCAAGCCGCGCGCGTGTGCTTCCTCTGCTAACCAGATATTATAGGCAAGTTGTTCTTCGTAAGAAATATCAAATCCCGTGTTCGCCCAATGCAAATCCATATTATCCGGTTCAACGCCATCGAAGCCTTTTTCCGCACACATGTCTAAACGGGCGCGCATGATGGGAGCAAGCAGGTCGATTTGACGGATGTCCAGCCATTTTTCACCTTCCCAGCCTTCATAATCGTTTCCTATGATTTGGGATGGGAAATCTGCCGCGTCAGGTCGCCAATCTTCCCAACTTCCAACGGAGATATAGCAAAAGACTTTTTTGCCTTGCGAATGCAAACGTGAAATTAGGCTTGCTTCCGTTTCAAAAGCATCGAGGTCGAAAATGGTCGCGGTGAATTCGGTATTGATTTCATCATTACTCCCAAGTTGCCACGAGAAGGTGCTATCGAGGGGGGGATACCAAATCTCTTTTGATGGGGGGACTGTTGCCGTTGGGGGTGTGTCTGTCGAAGGGAGCGATGTTTTGGGCGGGGTAGATGTTTGGGGCGCGGTAGCAGGTTCGATGCGCGTGAGAGGCGCAGGTGTTGGGGATGCGCATCCGCTGATTAAGATGGTCAATGCTATAAGTAGAGCAAATGTTGGTTTCATCCGAAAATCCTTTTTTAAACAAAAAATGGCGCATCAGACGATGCGCCATTGATTTTACTTTATTTCTTTAGGCTGTGGCTTTATTTTTCTTGAACCAAGTTTTCCACTCTTTATTTTCCCACACAACGAGAACGGGTGCGGCTACGAAGATGGATGAGTAGGTACCGCTCATTAGACCAACTAGCAAGACGATGACGAATTGTCGTAGTGTTACACCGCCGAAGAGGGCGAGGGCGAGGAGCAAGAATTCGACAGTCATAAGTTGGGTATTGATGGAGCGTTGCAAGGTTTGGACGATGGAATGATTGACGAGGGTTTCGTAATCGAGACGGCGCAGAGAGCTGGAGTTTTCACGGATGCGGTCGAAGACTACGATGGAATCTTGCATGGAGAAGCCGATGACGGTGAGAAGGGCGGTGAGAAAAAGGGAATCGATTTCCCAGCCAAAAAACAAGCCGCCCAGTGCGGTGATGCTAAAAATAATGGCGACATCGTGGATCATGGCGAAAATGGCAGAGACACCATAACGATAGCCGTTTTTGATTCCGCGGAAGGACCATGCGATGAAGAGCAATACGAGGAAAGATGATACGCCCACTGCCATTGCGGCGCGGGAGGTAACTTGCTCACCGATGCTGGGACCTACGCTATCAAAGCGTTGTACGGTGGTTTCGCCAAATTCTTTAGAGAGAGAGCTAAGGACTACGTCACGTTTATCATTGTCTAAAAATTCTGAGCGAATAATGAAGCTACCTGTTTCTGTGGTCTGAACTTGGGGGTCTCGGATATTTGCGTTTTCGTATATGGCGAGTACGTCAGCGGGTTGGGGGGTGGCTTCTTCAAAGGTAACTTCGAGGATGCTCCCGCCGGTGAAGTCGATGGAGAGGGATATTCCGCCTGTTGCGAGAACGATGAGACCTGGCAAAATAATGAGCAGGGAAAGAGCAAAGAAAAGATAGCGTTTACCAAGTAAATTCATGGTTTTGCTCCTTTATATACCAAACCAGCGTGGGTAGTTCTTAATCTTGATTTTATCAAGAGCAAGAGCCAGCAAAGTTCGGGTAATGTAGAGAGAGGAAAATAGGGAAATGAGAACACCTAGAGCTAAGGTGAGCGCAAAGCCTTTTACGATGGTGGCACCGAATGCGCTCCCAAACCAGAAGAGGATAAGGGAGGTAATTAGCACCGCGGCGTTAGAATCTCGAATGGAGGGCCAAGCACGTGACCATGCCATGTCGAAGGCTTGTTTTAGCGGTCTGCCGCGCCGCAACTCTTCTTTGAGTCTTTCAAAGACAAGGATATTTGCATCTAGTGCTGAACCGGTGCTAAGCATGAAGCCTGCTATGCCGGGCAGGGTGAGTGTAACGCCAATCCACTTGAAGATTGCAAAGGCGATGATGGCATATAAGATGATTGAAATATCAGCCACAATGCCGGGGAGGCGGTAATATGTGCCCATGAAGAGAACAACGATGATGATGCCGATTAATCCGGCTTGCAAAGAACGTTGTAGAGAATCCTCACCGAGTGTGGGACCTATGATTCTGCTTTCTACAATTTCGAGTGGCACCGGAAGTGAGCCGTAGCGCAGTTGAACAGCGAGGTTATTTGCGCTTTCATAATCAAACTGCCCTGTGATGACGCCGCTTCCGCCCGTGATCGCACTTTGGATGCGGGGAGCAGAGATGACCTCTTTATCTAAAACAATGGCGAGGTATTGATTGATATGTGTAGAGGTATATTCGCCGAAAATTGTGCTTCCTTCATCGTTGAGGGAAAAGGCTATTTGGAAATTGCCCGCTTGATCTTGAGAGACGCCGACATCTTCGAGCGCACTACCTGTCATCACAGTATGATAAACAGTCGATACCTCGGAGTCTGCCGTAAGGGCGGCTATAGCTTCTGCGGAAAGACCATAATCAGTTACGATGACTGTCCCTGCAGGAAGTGGTGTAGTCCCCATGTCTACAAATTCCAGTAAGCCGGTTTGTTGAATAACCTCGATTACACCTTCGGTGTCTTCCAAACCGGGAAATTCGCCAACGATACGGCGATCACCCGCGACCTGAACGATATTTTCAGAAACGCCCAAAGCATTGGTGCGGTTCTCAATGACGCTACGGGCAACTTCCATTTGCTCGGAAGAAACATCTGTATCTTCAGGGAGGTCAACCTCTAACAAAACCTGTAAGCCGCCGCGTAAGTCAAGTCCAAGTTGCGGTTTGACATTACGTTCGTATAGTACTTTGCCGTTGAAAGGGTTGGTGATGTAAATTGTTTCGCTTAAACTAATCCAGAGCGCAAAGGCGACTAAAACGAGGATTACGAGCAAGCGAGTATTTTGGGTTTTTATCATAAATTTCTACTCCATTTCATAAAAAATACCACCAATGCTCTGGCGGCGCAGGGATTATACCCCCATAGGGAGTGTCTGGGGAGGGTGGATTTCTTAATATTTTGCATTTTTTTGAATTCTATGGGCAAATTTCAAGTTGATAGATGTGTGCATTCGGTAAGTGAAGTTTTTTTTTGTACCATTCGGGATTTGTGTCTAATTGGCTATGGTTGAAACTTTGATTTGTGTTGCCTAAGTAGATATAGTCTATTTCTTTATGACAGAGTTGATTTATTATTTCCGTTGATGATAACTCAAGATGATGAGAGAGCATTATGCTTTCTCTGCCGGTTAATGGTGTAATCCATATCCCCGCATCGGATGCGACTAGATTGGGCGAAGTTGTGTTGGGAATTACTTTTAGCTGATTTCCGGCAATGAGTATGCGTGCGTCTTGAGGTAGGTTTTTATCTATCCAATCAAAAGCGAAGGTATCATCATAGCTGACAAAATCACAGCAAGTGGAGGGGTAAAAGTTGTAGTTTTTAAGTGCGAAGAAACCTAGCAAAAAAACAAAACTAAGAAAAACAGTATTGCGTGTAGTGATAAATTTATCTCGCATGGGGGCATAGGGGCGCGAGAAATCTTGTGTGATGCGCGCCAACCCTGCGAGACCAAATCCGCCCAAAAGGGCGAGAGGGAAGAATAAAATTATTTCTACAAAGGGTCTATCGAGCAAGGTTTGTTGAGCGAATTGAGGCAATATCCATGCCGTAGGAATAAATAACGTGACCAACACGAAAAGGATAAAAAAAAGACTGAAATAAGTTTCACGCGGGTATTTTTTTAGCGCAAAGAGACCGATTATAGAAAGAAGCAGACTTGTCTTGTTAAGATAGGGTGCGAGCGTTAATTTTAATAAAGGATCATTTTGGATTAAGAAAAAGAAGATAATGATAGAAAAGAGCGAAATCCTTAGGATTGTTTTTTGGTCGTGACGTGAAAAGTTTTTTATTCTTTTTGCAAAAAGCCAACTTAAAAATGCGATAAAAAGAATAATTAATACTCTGGTGTGAATTAATGTGACGATAAAAATCCCTAGAAATAAGCCGATTTTTTCTGCGTTTCTTTTCTTTTCTTTCTGCTGAAAATTAAGCAAAAGGATTTCAAAAGCTAATATCCCCAATAAGGCGGGATATTTCCCCCAGTTAACCGCGAAAGCAGGCATATACCAACCAAATCCGGCGAGAAGGGTGGCGAAAAGAGAGGCGGGGAAATTTTTAGTTTTTTGCCAAATAAGAAGAAAAACAGGGAGGGGAATGAACGCGAGGACAATCTGCCCAAAGACTAGTATCAATTTTGCTATATCGGCACGCAAGCCTAAGGTCAGGAGCGAAAGGAGCAGATGATAGCCGAGATGATAATAAGTCGGTACGATGTTGGGGAGCGAATCCCAAAGCGTAGCATTTTCCAATCCGATTGTTATTTCTTTGATAATCCTGAAATGCTCTGCCGAATCAAAATAGGGTGGGAGATAAATATCCAGCAGATAGGCGAGGCGCAGAAGTAGGGAGGCAAAAAGGAGAAGCGGAAAGAGGGTTTTAAGAAAAATTTCTTGTTTTGCTTTGAGGTAAAACAAGAAATTTAGAGAAAGTATTGCCGTTACGCCCAAGACAAGTCCCCGATTTTCATTGAGAACTTGCATGCCATCGTAAAGAGCTTGCATGGATTAATTGGGATAGTTTGGGTAGTCGGGATAATCGGCAGGGGGGTGCAAATCATCGGGGGGTTGAAGGGGGCTGTATTCGATGGTGAATTCTCCTTGGACAATTAATTCTTCATTTTGATTATTATAAATAGCTATAGAAATTTCTTCTCCGTTTTGAAAAAAGACACCACCGCAGTAGATGTTTTCGGGAAATCTTTCAGATTGCAGACAGGTGAATGGGCTGTTTTCGTTTATTTCAAGGTGAATTGCTCTGAAATCTGCATTGTTGGCTCTGAGAAGGATGAAGGTTTTTTCTTCGTTTTCTTGCCCAAATCCTTCCAAGCAAATATCGGTATCGTCTACATTACAATATTGAAGCGCGGGAGTTGCTGTGGGTGCTATTTTCTCCTGCGGTGTGGAGGGCGTGCTACATGCGCTAAGTAAAATTAGTGAAATGAGGGTAAAAAAAAGCGTTTTTAGAACTGTTTTTTTCATTGTAAATCACCTGTTAATCTATTTTTTGTTTTAACCGAAAAGGCTCTTCGCCGCGCCATAAGGTTAAGCCATGCAAAAGCAATCCGACTTGTGAAAAAGCAAACCAAAGTAAAAATATCGCAATTGATGCAGAGAGATGGTCAAGCCAACGGGGCAAATTTTCAATTAAACGAGCAACTTCGGCGCGCCATTTGCTAATTTTAGCATCATATTCATCTATAACGCTTGTCAAATTATGAATACTCTCTTTGGTTTCGCTTAAGTCACCGGTCAAAAGATACGAGCTGTCGTCTAGAAAGGTGGAAGCATCTTCTGCCATATTATTCACCTTATCAATCTCTGATTCAAGATTGTCGGTCATTTCAACGAAGAAATCCAGGGCGGAATCATCGGGGAATTCAATATCAATGAAATAGCCCACAAGAGGCAGTTCATTGAGTGCTTCTATAGATTTTCGGATACCGTCCAAATCCTTTTGCACTTCGGTAAGTTTTTCTTTAGAGCTTTCTAAACCGGGGGTGATGGTTTCATCCAATAGACCGGTGACTGTATCTAAAAATTCGACAGCTTGAAGCCTCTGTTCGCCTAGGGATTCCAGCGATTCTTCGGCAGATTCGACGATTCGCAGGGCGCGTGCCAACTCACTTTGAGCGTCTACGAGCGCGTTTTGGGCTTGCTCCAGCTCATCATCAATTTCCTGTAACTTAGCAAGGGATTTTTCGGTGAGCGGCTCGTTATAATACCATGCCGCGCCGATCCCAATCAGACTTAAAACGAATAGCAGTGAACTGAGTACGATCAACGTGCCGCTAAGGATTCTTCGCATCATCGTTTTTCTCCTTGGTGAACTGAAATTTTTCAAACCAACTTCCCGTGTCCTTCAAAAACGGGACGATTATCAAGCAGGCGTTGAGGAGAGAAGATGCTCAAATCGAGGACGGGTTCAACCTCGCGAATTAACTCGGCGATATATCGTCCCACCGCGTGACATTGCTGAAAACCGTGACCGGAGAATCCGTTTGCGAGCATTAATCCTTTCATAGTAGGATATTCGCCCAAAAACGCGTTCCCGTCAAAGGTATTTACCGCGTAAAGTCCCGCCCACGCGCTGATATATTTGAGCCTGTCAAATACGGGCATGTGACCAACCAAGTCTTCCCACATCCGCTCTTCAAAGGTACGGCGATTGGTGCGATTGGTCATAAAATCGAATCCGATTGGGTCATCATCAAAAGATTTACCGCACATGAAACGGTTGCCATGTTCCTGCGAAAAATAAATCCCGGAGGGGAAGAAGGTAAAGGGATATTCAACGTCAATTTTTTCGGCAACTTCGACAATATGCACCTGCCGCATAACGGGATTAATCGGTAAATCGATTCCCGCACTTTTGGCGAGACGTGTTCCCCACGCACCCGCACTATTCAGCACATATTTCGCGGAAAGTTTTTCGTCTGATGCTAGTTTTACGCCGGTCACTTGTCCGCCCTCGTGTGTAATTTCTACGACTTCGGCTTCGATGAACTCTGCCCCCAAACTAACCGCCTTTTTCTTGAACCCCATCAAAATTGCGTGCGGATCCATAGTCCCGTCTAACGCGCCGAAAGTGGCTCCGGCGATGCCATCCATACTCAAAAGCGGATAGCGTGAAATGATCTCGTCTGGCGTGAGCCAAACCACGTCGCAATCGAGACTTTGTTGTACCGCCAAACCGGCTTTCGCATCATCGGCGTTTTCAAAATCGCTCAAAAAGAGATTCCCTTCTTGCTTAAAGGCGATTTGCGGTTTTACGCCATCCACTTCCATATCTTCGCCAAAAGTAACCAGCTTCTCAAGTGCATATTGCGAGATTTGGATATTCTCTTTGATATTAAATTGCAAACGCGTATTCGCGTCCGAGAGAACGCTGGAGTTTTTGGCGTAAGTCGCGTCCATTTCGATAGTCGCGACTTTCAAAGTTGGGTCTGCTAACATTAAATAATATGCGGTTGCGCATCCCATCACACCGCCGCCTGCCATAATTGCATCGTAAGTTTTCATATTGCTTTTCTCCGTGTTGGTTTTAGATGTTGTGGATTTTACCGCGAAGCCGCGTATCTTTTAACACGAATTACCGCGAATTAGCAAATTGCACAAATGTTTTTGTTGCCTTTGTCACCTTTGCTACCTTTGTTCCCCTCTCTTGGTATAATTCACCCCATGTTTGAATATACCCTCCACGCCACACAAGGACGCGCCCGTGCCGGGACTTTCAACACCCCGCATGGCGCACTCGAAACGCCTGTCTTCGCCCCGGTTGGGACTCAGGCAACTGTCAAATTGCTCACCCCCGCACAGGTCAAGGACGTGGGCGCATCGCTTGTCCTCTCGAATACCTATCACCTTTACCTCCGTCCCGGGGACGAACTCGTTCGCGATTTAGGCGGTCTCCACGAATTCATGCAATGGGACAGCCCCATGCTCACCGATTCGGGTGGATTTCAGGTTTTCTCCCTCTCTGGCACGCGCAAAGTGGATGAAGAAGGCGTGACCTTCAAAAGCCATATTGACGGATCAACGCATCGCTTCACACCCGAAAAATCCATCGCCATCCAAGAGAATTTGGGCGCGGATATTATTATGGCTTTTGACGAATGTGCCGACCCCAACGATGAAGCCTACATCAAAAAAGCGATGGAACGGACGCACCGCTGGGCGGAACGCTCGGTAAACGCGCATAAACGCGCAGACCAAGCCCTCTTTGGGATTGTACAGGGCGGCGTCAATTCCGACCTGCGGGCGGCTTCCGCCGAATTTATCGCCAGCTTGGGTACACCCGGGATTGCCATTGGTGGCTTGAGCGTTGGCGAAACCAAAAAAGAAATGTACAGCACCCTAGATGTGGTCACGCCTCTCCTGCCCGAAAACAAACCACGCTATTTAATGGGCGTTGGCACGCCGGAAGATTTAATTGAAGGTGTACGGCGCGGCGTAGATATTTTCGATTGCGTTCTCCCGACCCGTTTAGCGCGCCATCACGCCGCCTTCTCCTCCGAAGGTCGCCTAAACCTGAAAAACGCGACATTTAAGCGCGATGAGCGTCCCATAGATGAGACTTGCACCTGCTACACCTGCCAAACTTTCACGCGAGCATATATTCGGCATCTTGTGGTCGCCAAAGAACTCCTCGCGGGGACATTGCTCTCCATTCACAACCTGCATTCGCTAATCCATCTCGTTAAAGATATGCGTGTAGCAATTACTGAAGGCGGTTTTGAAGAAAAAGTTCCCATGTGGCTAAATCGCTGGGCGGGGAACGCGTCTAAAAACCGTTAAATACGAAGGACACAAAAGGTCACAAAGTTTTTAAAATGGAAACTGCTAAATTTCTCTTGACATCGCAAGTAGGCTTATTTGTTCTCTCTATCATCCTGAGTGTGTTTTTTGCGATTTGGGCATCTTTCGAAATATCTTCGCTAACTAGACATGAAGGAAAAATCAAACGTGGCATAAAAATTTGGCAAAAGCCCTTGAAAGAAAAACACAAAAACTATTTACTGTCAGTATCTACGGATGTTGTAGAAATAAAAAAGGTACTTTCTTTTGATGTGAAAGTGGGGTTTATTCGTGTGAAGAAAAACGAAGCCATTATTCGTTATCGTCGTTTTGTTTTAGGTAAATTGTGGCTATATATCGGCTATGTAAATTTTTCAAACCCTGAAAGTGTTTTAGAATTCCGCTCTTCATTGCCGATGTTTTTAATGCTTTCACCTTTTATTGTGTCTATCGTACTTATTCCTGTTGCTGTATTGCTCGTAATCATTAATTACCGAGCAGAAACAAAAGCAATAGAAAATTTTCTTGACAAAAAAAGCAAGGAATAAAATTCATCATTCTGCATTCCGCTTTTCCTTTGTACATCGGGCAGGAAATGCCTCGCGACGATCATAAAAAGAACCATCAATCAGGAGAAAAAAATGAAAGCCTTTTTTAAAAACATATTCATCTCTTCCGACGAGCCGCGCCTTCGCGCTGGCTGGCGCATCTTTTCCCAAATACTGCTCATGATTTTAATCGGGGTAATTACAGATGCCGCCTTTAAAGTTCTCTTCCCCTTCTGGCACGGTGGGATGCTTCAAGCTCAACTCATTAATCTCGCCGTGATGACCGGGTCTGTCTACATAGCCCGCCGTTGGCTCGACAAACGATCCTTTGCCAGTTTAGGCTTGAAGTTGGATAAGAAAACAGGCCTCGACCTCCTCGCTGGTATCGCAATCACCTTTATCTTGATGGGATTTATCTATCTCATCGAATACGGGATGGGGTGGCTCACCTTCGAGGGTTTCGCATGGGATGTAGAACCCGTCTCGCGCGTGACCCTGAACTTGCTCGGCGTTTTCTTCGTCTTTGTGCTGGTCGGATGGAACGAGGAACTCCTCAGCCGTGGCTACCAATTGCAGAATCTCGCCGATGGGCTGAATCTCACCTGGGGCGTGATTATCTCCTCTTCGGTTTTTGGTCTTTTGCATCTCGGCAACCCCAACGCGACTTGGGCAAGCGTAGCCGGAATTTTCTTTGCGGGCGTTTTTCTTGCTTACGCCTATGTCTGCACCGGACAGCTTTGGCTCTCCATCGGCTTACATATCGGCTGGAACTTCTTCGAGGGCGCGATTTTCGGTTTCCCCGTCAGTGGCTTGGATATTTACCCCCTCACGAACAACGCAGTTAATGGTCCCGAACTCTGGACAGGCGGAGCCTTCGGTCCCGAAGCGGGATTGGTCGTTCTCCCCGCGTTGGCTTTGGGCGCGGGGCTGATTTATTTGTATAGTCGGGTAGTCAAGTGGTCAGATGGTCAGGCAGTCGGTGACCAGTTAGACAAACAGACCAGTTAGACCAATCGACCAGTAATGCTCCCATCTCTCCCCATTCTCCTCATCCTAATCCTCATGGTCGGACTACGCTGGAGCGCGGTCAAAGCCGGTTTGGCGGGATATGTCTCTGCGCTCATCATTGCGCTTTTCTTTTTCAACGCCAATTTGCCTATTTTGCTCTCAGCGCACCTTAAAGCCCTTAAACTTGCGCTTGATGTTTTGGCAATTATCTGGTCTGCCTATTTTCTCTATCGCGTTTCGGATGAAGCCGGGGCAATCGAGCGGATTGGGGAATCTTTAAGGCAATTAACGAGTGACAAGGGAATGCAAGCCATTCTGATTGGCTGGGTTTTCGCGTCATTTTTACAAGGCACGGGGGGATTTGGTGTGCCGGTTGCAGTCACCGCGCCGCTTTTGGTGGGGTTGGGATTTTCGCCCCTCATCGCGGTCATCATCCCGACTGTGGGACATGGTTGGGCGGTCACATTTGGGTCGCTGGGGTCTTCGTTTAATGCGCTAATTTCTTCAACCGATTTACCCGCCGAATACCTCGCGCCTGCATCCGCTATATTTTTGGGGTTATCTAGCATTTTAACGGGGGTGATGGTGGTTTGGGTTGTTAACGGTAGGGGCGGACGGCCGTCCGCCCCTACGTCGCGCACCTTCGTG
>CAZERH010000037.1:9801-11654 GCA_964515535.1 uncultured Anaerolineaceae bacterium | reverse complement strand
AGTCACGGGCATTTAGAAATCACGTTTTACGTAATACAAATTCAAGGTAAAATCAGCTCCATGTCAAAACTCAAAGAATCTCCTCTCTTTTCTTTCCTCTTTACCCTCCTCATCATCGGCATAATGAGTCTTTTCGGACCCGCAGAAGCGACTCTCGGTCCCAGTGTGCGACTTGTCTATTTGCACGGTGCGTGGGTGCTGACCGCCGAAATACTTTTCATCCTCTCTGCTTTGGTTGGGTTTCTTGCTCTCATCACGCGCAAAGAAACACTCCATCGCTGGTCTTCTGCATTGGGGCAAAGCGGCATCTTCTATTGGATCACCTATCTGCCCCTCTCCATGTTTGCCATGCAAGCAAATTGGAACGGTCTCTTTCTCGCCGAGCCGCGCTTTAGATTTGCCCTTACTTTTGCCATTGTGGGGCTTCTCCTCCAAATCGGTTTGTGGATGATCGATCTCAGTTGGCTCACCTCAACAGCAAATATCCTCTTCATCACGGCACTGCTCTATATCTTCTCCAATGCCGAGAATATCATGCACCCACCCCCCTCTCCGATTTTCAAATCCGGTAATTGGACGATTATTGGCTTCTTCATTGGACTGAATATCCTCGCGTGGCTTTCTGCATATTTTATGACGCGCTTCTTCCTCTCAAAGACAAACCGTTAATCAATCACACTTTCCTCACTAACGCCAACAACTATGCAACTCGCTTTATTCGCCATCATCCGCACCATCCTCAACACCGCCTACCGCATGATCTACCCATTCTTGAGTATATTCATGCGCGTACTTGGCGTAGATATTAACGCCATGTCGCTCGCCTTCGGACTTCGTTCGTTGAGCGGCGGCGTAGTTCCCTTCATTATCTCTGTCACCGACAAACGCGGGCGAAAATTCGGAATGCTCCTCGGCGTGGGATTATTCACCCTTAGCATGGCTCTGGTCATCTTTTTTCCCACCTACCCAGCCTTGCTCGTTTCGATGTTTTTCTCCACGCTTGCCAAATATATCTTCGACCCCGCCATGCAAGCCTATCTCGGAGATAGTACTCCCTACGAAAAACGAGGTCGGGTTCTTGCGATTACAGAATTAGGATGGTCGCTCTCCTTCATCATTGGCGTCCCTTTGGCTGGATTTCTCATCGCACGCGCGGGATGGGTATCTCCCTTCAAACTTTTATTTTTTCTAGGATTAATCACCTTCGTCCTGCTCATCTGTCTGATTCCTAAAGACGGCGCGCGCGTGGGGACGCGTGCTTCCGTCTGGACAAGTTTTCGCGAAATCTTCAGCTATGGACCGGCAGTAGCCGGTCTCAGCATAGCGTTATGGGCAACCGTAGCCAACGAGATTGTCAACCTCATCTTCGGCGTTTGGCTCGAAGATTCCTTCGGTTTACAGATTGCCGCACTGGGTGCATCTGCGGCGATAATCGGCATCTCCGAAATCAGCGGAGAGGGTTTGGTAGCGAGTTTTTACGACAAACTTGGCAAAAAACGAGCCTTAAGTTTAGGGTTAATAACCAACTCTCTCGCGGCATTCGTTCTCCCTTTCTTGGGAAAAACCACCGCAGGAGCCATAGTAGGGCTTTTTCTTTTCTACATCACCTTTGAATTTACCCTCGTCAGTGTGATCCCGATGATGACCGAAGTTATGCCCTCCTCCCGTGCCACGCTGATGTCCTTTAATGTTGCCGCCCTCTCACTGGGACGTGCCATCGGTGCGCCTTTGGCAACATTCTTCTATCAGTTCGGATTCTTCGCAGTTGTGGGTGGGACGATTGCTTTTAATATCGTTGCCTTATTTGCACTGCGGAAATTGGAGAAATATCAGCCTTCGGTCGTATCAGAAAC
>CAZERH010000037.1:3687-9701 GCA_964515535.1 uncultured Anaerolineaceae bacterium | reverse complement strand
AACCCTAAAAAGGTGAGACCAATCTATCTCAAATGAACACACTTCAATTTTTTTTCATCATTCTATATATCGCCGCTATCCTTTCCCTCCTATACGGATTATGGGTAATTTTGCCTCTTCTCTACAGTTTTTTGGGGATTTCCATTGAGCAAGACCGTATTCGGCGTGCATTAGAGATGGTTGATTTAAAACCAAATGAATTACTCTACGATTTAGGCATAGGGGATGGGCAAGTCCTGTTTATAGCAGAGGAGGAGTTTAGGGCGCGTGCTATTGCCTTGCGTGCGAATTTTTTGCAGACGATGTTTGTGAAAGCACGCATCTTTTTGAGCGGCAAGCAAGCCCAAGTTTACGCGCGTAGCGAGAACTTTTATCAATCTGATATCTCAGACGCGGATGTCGTCTTTGTATATATGCGCTCTTATCAGGCAATCTCCATTCAAAAATCAATAGAAAAAAAATTGAAGGCAGGGACGCGCATAGTTTCTGTTTCTGCTAATTTTCCCGATTGGAAACCAAGTGATTTTGATGACGATTATTTGATTTTTCTTTACGAAATGCCTCCGCAAGAAGGTGGCTTGGCGGCGTATTTTGCCGAACAGAAAGATTTTTGATGTCATTTATCTGATAAAATCCTTTTAGCAATCCTCGAGGAGTCGCCATGAAAAAAGAAAAACGTTACCGCTGGAAAGTAGTTGGCATTTTCTTTGCCTTTATGTTGTTACACCAAACGGATAAATTGCTAATTGGACCTTTGAAGGGTCCAATTAGTGAAGAGTTTGGAATTACGAACACACAATTTGGATTGATTATTTCGGGGGCATTAATTGTTAGCACGATTTTGTATCCGATTTGGGGATATTTATACGACCGCTACGCGCGTGCCAAACTGCTTGCCCTTGCGTCATTTATCTGGGGTGCGACAACTTGGTTGAGTGCCATCGTGAGGAGCTATATCCCCTTCGTTGTGACGCGCGCCTCAACCGGCATTGACGATTCGTCTTACCCCGGTTTATATAGTTTGATTGCCGATTACTTCAGCCCGAACGAACGTAGCAAAGTTTATGGCATTTTGCAGGTTAGCCAACCCATCGGCTATTTGGTCGGGATGGTTCTAGCACTCATGCTCGCACCCATTATCGGGTGGCGAACGATTTTCTATATCACGGGGTCATTGGGAATTATTCTTTCTATTACAATTTATTTCAAAATCAAGGAAGTGCCTCGCGGAAAATCGGAGCCGGAATTTGAGGGGATGGATGAGATCGGGCAATTTAATTTTTCATGGGGCGCGGCAAAAGAAGTTTTCAAGAAGAAGACAATGTGGTTTGTTCTCTTGCAGGGATTTGCAGGCGTTTTTCCGTGGAATGTAATTACCTACTTTTTCTTCGATTATCTTGCCAAAGAACGTGGCTACGATGAGATGAGCGTTTTGACCACCATGGCACCGATTGTTCTCATCCTTGCGGGTGGATATTTTGTTGGCGGTGCGCTAGGCGATTGGCTCTTTAAACGCACGCTTAAAGGGCGTATTATGGTCTCTAGTTTGGGCGTAATTATGGGCGCGATTTTTCTCTTTTTTGCGTTAAACACCCCCATGGAGTCTAAAATGACTTTCTTTATTTTTATGGCAATTGCCGCCCTTTTTATGCCTTTTTCTTCGCCCAATGTTGTCTCTACGGTTTACGATGTGACTCCGCCGGAAGTTCGTAGCACGGCGCAATCGGTGGAGTATTTTATCGAAAACGGTGGTGCGGCTTTGTCTCCTCTGCTTGCGGGCATCATTGCCGATGCGAGTTCCATGCACAACGCGATACTCTATATTTCAATTATCGCGTGGGGTTTATGTTTCTTTTTCTACTTTGGGGCAATGTTTTTTATTGACGGTGATATTGGCTCGCTTCGCAAAAAAATGGCAGAGCGCGCGGCAGGTGAACGGGTACGACAATCAGCTTAGTAATTAGCTGAGAATAAATTTTTGCTGGAAATTGTTTCTCCCTTTCCTTCTTAACGGAATAACGCGGAGGCGTAAAATGGATAAAAAATCAGCCCAAAATATATATCGTTGGCTTTGGTTTTCACCGCTTATTACAATACCTACCTTGGGGATATTTATAAGCATAACAGATAGTGAAACCAGCGCAGTCCTTATCTCTGCTCTTTGGCATCTGCTTCTTCTCATTCCGGCTACTAACCGAAGGAAGAAATTTATGTCTTGGCACGCACGACAGGCATTTTTTTTAGTGTTTGTGCGGACATTAATCGCGCTCTTTTTTTATGAAGTACCGGGATTTGCCGTACTTTTATTAATCATCGTTTGGTTTTTTGGCACGCGTTGGGGGGCAAAAGAAGCGAAAAAGGGCGAGTGTAGCATAATGCGCTGGTACGGGGTTTCATTGGATACGGAACAGAAAGAAAAAATAGAGAAAGAAACAAAACCCTCTATACCAAAAACTGTTGCTGTGGTAGGTGCTACTTCTCCATCAAAAAAGACGATAAGTCCCGCACCAAAACGTCATATACAATCGACTAAAAATAAACACCTGTTTTGCCCAAAATGTGGCACGCCGGAAAAAGAAAAAAATATTAAATGTGATGCTTGCGGAGCAACATATTCCTCCGCAGATTTGCTCAAATTGCGCCAGTTGGAATATCTGCTGGAAAAAACCCAAACTTGGCGCGGTACAGACCCGTATCGGGCACCTTTTAGGGCAGAACTGCAAAAGCTACGCGAACGCCTCTTTCCGCCTCTGCCAGTTGAGGTTAGGGATGAAGAGCCGAAACGCGCGCGACCGGAACCTGCTCCCGTTAAAAAAGCAGTTGTGAAGCCTCAACCGCTTCCCGTCAAACCCATCCCCTCTACCGTGGCAAAGCCCGCCGTAAAAACAGCAAAACCCGCTCCTGCGCCTAAGCCTAAACCCAAGCCAAAACGCGATCCCATCCGCTGGGGACAGATTTGGGAGAAAGCAACCGAGATGGTCGTTTCGGGCGCGCTCTTGCGTGGATTGCTCTATTTGGGCGCATTTATGATTGTGGTCTCCGCGATTATTTTGGTGGTCAATTTTTGGGGTGCATTCCCCGAAGTTTTGCAACTTATTCTCATTGCGGCGGTGCCGACCCTGTTTTATTTGCTGAGTTGGGGGGTACGCGCTAAACTCAAATTGCCTCAAGCGGCAGATGTTTTGACCGGTATCGGTGCGCTGATGGTTTCCGTAGATTTTGCGGCGGTTTACCAATTTGGCGGATTGTCGGAGCGATTCAATGGGAACGGATATTGGCTCTTTGCTTCTGTAATTTGTCTCATCATTTATGGCGTTACAGCTTGGCGCGTTTCTGGTGAATTTTTCGACTATCTCACGTTGGTAGGATTGAGCAGTGTGATTTTAGCGTTCACGCGTTTTGTGGCGATGCCCTACGAGTGGAGCGCGGTGACAATGATCGCGACTGGTGTTGCCCTTTTTGCATTTTCAACGAAGGTGAATTTCCTCCTCCCTTTGGGGGGAGATGCCCGAAGAGCAGAGGGGGGCGGATGGCGTGGGATTGCCCTCGCTTCAAGATATTTCCCGCATTTGCTTATTATTCCTAGTTTGATTTTCACCCTTTTTACACCGGATGACTCCGCTTGGGCGCAGAGTTTTGCTTTTCTTTTAGGGGCGTTGGGATACGCACTCATGGCGTGGAAATTCCCCCGTGCTATTTTTGCTCATGCAACCGCGTGGAGTTTTATTATAGCGGTAGGATTTGCGCTTTTTGCCATAAAATTAGCTCCGGAATGGTATGCTACTGCGGTGGGAATTTTGTCCGTTCCTTATCTTTTGGGCGGGAAATTGCTAGGCAGACTCACCACCGAGCGCACAGAGGACACAGAGGATTTTGAGGAAAAAGAGAGCGTAGAAAAATCCAAGAAAGAAAACTCAGTGGTCTCTGTGGTGAAAGAAGAGAAATCATGGCAACGTAGCTATCAGCTTGCTGTAAATATCGCTGGCTTTGGTCTTACAGGTATCGCTATTTTGCTTGGATTTTTCGTCATCTTCACTGAGATTTGGGCGGGTGTTATCGCGCTGACGCTGGTTACGGTTATTTTTGCTCTATCAGCGTATCTCTACAAAAAACCGCTACTTTTATTCTTCGCGGGCGGATTATTCAACATCCCCTTTTTATTTGCAGTTAATGATATTTTGGCTTCAGCGGAACAAAGCGAGATTTGGGTCATGGCAATTTGGGGCGGACTGGCGATTGCGTATACAGGCATCTCGCTTCTGTTGCGCAAATTCGAAAAATACGGGCGAATGCTCTTTTTATGGGCGCAAATTATTATTCTCCCGATTCTATTTATTTTGCTACTCTTTTATGATGCAGAACTGAGCAAAACTCCCGTATTGGTTGCCTTAGGCATAACCATTCTCTTCTATCTTATCTCAGCATTCCTTAATCATGATAAGCATCCTCTCGCGCTCAAAAAACGCACCATAATCGGGCAATCTATTTTTGTGTGGGCAACGGGATTTTTCTCTGCTATTTGGATTTCGCTCGCATGGAGCGCGACCAACTATCCCGCCCCTTGGTTGGGCGCGATTTTGGCGGGATTGGCACTCATCTATATCGGATTGGGGCAAATTTTATATAAGACTAATAAAACATATCGTTTCCCGCTCCATTTTTACGCGTATATGCTTCTCTTTAGCGGAATTCTTTTCGCGTGGGGCAATAAATCAACATTGCAAATAAGTCTCTATCTTGCTGTTCTTGCGTTGGTTTGGTTCTCATTCATCTACAAGCGAATGATAGAAAGCACCCTCGCTTCACTGCTTTTTATCGTTCCATTCCAGCAGTCCTTAGAACTTGCTATGTTTTCTGAACAAGCCTATTCTTTGGCGTATGTTTTATTGGCAAGTCTTGTTTATATTCCCATCGGCAACCTTCTCATTCGCACGCGAAAATACCAGAAAGAGCCGCACTTTGAGTATCCCGTTTTAATTATCGGCTATTTGATGTCCATTTTAGCGGTCATTGCCTCTTTGTGGGGGCGGTTCGATTTGCTCTCGGTCACTTATCCGCTGATTGGTGTAGAAGTTCCCCTGATTGCCTCTGCCTTGTATTTTTATAGCGTCTATCGTTATCAGAAAAACCGCCTTACTGCCGAATTTTTCTCTGTTTTTTCCACACTCAGTTTTGTGATTGCATTCGGGCAAGCTCTGACCTTCTTTGAAATCACCCGCGAATACTTAGCCCTTGCATGGGTTGGGCTGGCTTTCTTCTATTTGATGTTGGAACACTTTATTTTAGGGCGCAAAGAGAGAAGATGGTTTAGTCATTTTACTCGTCCGCTTGGTTTTGGTGCTGTAATTTTGGCTTTATGTGGATTTGTTCTCACCCTGCCTTATCTGAAACCTTCGTTTTTGGGAAATGGTGGAATCAATCGTTTCCCGGTCTTGATTGCAGGAAGTTTGGCGGTTCTTTTCTACGCGACTTCTGCTTGGGTTTTTAGAAAGCAAAAAATTTATTATGTTTTCTCTTATATTGCCTCCATTTTGGCTTTCTTCCCCTATACCTTAGCTTGGGATTTGTACAAATCGCCCGCTACTTATCCGCAACACGCGTGGACTTGGATGGGGCTGGCAACGCTCCTGATTCTCATCGGCTATCTGCTAGATAGGGGCTGGCAAGCTAAGGTTCAAGAGCGTTACGCACATGGGGCTTATTTTGTGGGGTATGCGTTAATCGCGGTATCTGTTTTCAAATCCGCACCGGAATATCTGTATGGTTTATATACTTTAGGAGGCGCAATTTTGCTGGCTCTCCTTTCACAAATTTTGGTGCATTATAAAAAACATTTCTCTTTTGATGATTTCATCCGTTTTTTGTGGAAGAAAGAAAGCACCGCGCGGCGTGTAGCCGAAAATTTCTTTTTATTCTTTGCTCTTTATGCGATTCCCCTTTGGTTGGTGCAATTATTGACTTATAGGGGAATCGAATTGGCATGGCGTGGATTTATGCTGGCGTTGCTCGCCCCC
>CAZERH010000037.1:0-3587 GCA_964515535.1 uncultured Anaerolineaceae bacterium | reverse complement strand
TTATAGGGGAATCGAATTGGCATGGCGTGGATTTATGCTGGCGTTGCTCGCCCCCGCGTATATTGCAATGGGATTGGTGGCGCGGCGTGTTCGGCGAGAATATACTTGGGCGTTTTTTAGCGCGGGCTATGCCCTCACTGCAATCGCTGTGATGATCTCTTTCAGAGATTTGAAAATCGCCATTGCGGTGCTTTCTCTCAACGCCGTTGTTTATGCGGTCTCGGCATATATTTTCAAAGAGGCTTTTTGGCTCTATCTCAGCACCATTTTGGTGCCGATTATCGTTTTGCTTTCGTTGTCCCATAGCCACCACCTTAACGATGCTTGGGTCTCGAAAATTTTTATGGGATTAGCGTTTTTGTATCTTTTGGTGGGGCAAATTTTCGATAAACAACTACGCTCCATGCCAACCCGAGGGGAAGCTGTCCAAAGGACAGAAGGGGGGTGGAGCAGAGGCAAAATTGCTGTTTTTGCCCTTCCCTTCTATGCGCCCGCTTTTGTTCTTAGCGCAATTGCCTTAGCTACTGCCAGCGGTGAAAGAAATTTGGCGATTTTTATCTATTTGTTGGGCGTTTTGCTTTATGCAATTTCGGTAAAACTTTTCAATGAGACGCTTTTCCTCTACCCCGCGGTCTGGTTATTTGCTGTGCCATATTATTTGGGGATGACGTTAACCGGATTGGAGACGCGCTGGTACGGTTTGGGATGGTTGCCTCTCATCCTTTTTTATATTTTGATTGGACGATTCGTCTTCCACAAAAAGCCGATTAAATCGCCGATTCTCGCTCACCCTGCAATGCCTTTTTATTTGCTCGGATACGCCCTCAGCCTCAGCTTGGTTGCCCTCTCTTCGGCAGATTCGCTGGCGTTGACTTTAGCTTTCACCTCCGCGTCAATCCTCTATTTGGCATCCGGGGCATTATTCCGCAAATCGGCGTGGATTTATCCGGGACTTTTGGCTGTGCATTTGGCTCTTTTGAGCTATTTCACCATTAATCCCTCCGGCGGCGCGATTCAATATATCAGCCTCCCCTTTTTGGCAATGACATGGATTATGGCATTGGTTGGTTACGCGTTTAGCAAAAAAAATCCCGTTACTCTTCAAAAAGAATCCGGTAAGAGAGTTTTTAAATTTTCGCGTTGGGAAGTGGATTTTGGCTCTTGGCAATTTTTGGGGCATCTCCTCACCCCCTCGTGGGCGCAACCCTTCTTCATTTTTGCTACACTAGATATATTTATTTGGCAAGTTTTTTCGTATTTCGGTTCCGATACCGCGATTATCCTTGCGATAGGTCATGCGCTTTTATTGGCTTTATTTGCTCTGCTGTGGATAGATTCTGCGCTGGTTTATGGCGCGATCGCCTTTTTCTTGTTGGCGGTTAGCCACGGGTTAAACTTTGCCGAAGTGCCTTTTGCTGAATCGATGGCATGGTTTAGCGGAATCGGGTTGGGGCTTTATCTGCTGTCGAGGGTCAGCAAGCAAGTTGAAACGCGTTCGGCGCGGTGCGCTATTTGGACGAATCCTTTTGCTAAAATCGGCATGTTTTTATCTGCTTTCGCGGTGATTTTCTCCATCCCCTTTATCGTTTCTCATACCTCTGCGACCGCGTTTTCTCTCGCCTTTGCCGGGATGCTTTATCTCGCGATCGCGTATAGCGAACGCCGCCATTATTTGGGCTATTTGGGAATGGGATTGCTCCTTTTTGCATGGACTTTGTTGCTCATTATGCAAGACGTGACAGAGCCGCAGTGGTATGCCATCCCCGCGGGCATTTATTTTACGGTGATGGGTGAACTCGAAAGAAAACGCGGCAGGGGTAATTTTTCGAGAATCATCACGGGATTTGGCTTGGCGGTCTTGCTAATCACATCCTTTGCACAATCTTTGGGCGATGACGGGTTCATTTACTTCATCATTTTGCTGGTTGAAGGTCTGCTGGTTTGGTGGTGGGGCGCGGCGCGGCGACAAAAAATGCCCTTTTTTACGGGATTAGGCTTCAGCGTGTTGAATGTCTTGAGTCAGGTGATTATTTTGGTGCGCGTTTACGACATCAACCGCTGGATAACCATTCTTGGGGTGGGCTTGCTTCTGATTGTTATCGCCATTTTTGTTGAGAAGCAACGCGAAACGATTATTTCTCGTTCGAAAGAATGGAGCGAGAAATTGGATAGTTGGGAGTGATATGATGGAAAATAATATAAAAAAAACAAACAAATTCTTAGCCTATCTCGTGGTTTTTCTCGGCGGGATTCTCCTCCTCAGCGGATTTATTGCCAGCGCGGGTTATTTTGGAATTCCTTTCTTCGCGGGCGATGATTTCATTGGCAGAGCCATCTTGGGTATCCAAATCGGTGCAATGGCAACCATGTTTTGGGGGCTAATCGGTGGTGGTTTAGCCCTTTTTCACGGATTGCGTTCTATTGCCAATAAACCCTCCTCACAACTCAAGTTGCCGCGTTTTTACTTTTTTTATATTTTCTTTGCCCTCGTGCTGGGATTAGGCTCTTTGCTCATCAACGCCGATTTTCTCGGTGAATATCTCTTCCCTCCCATCTTTTTGCTGGGTGCCGCCCTCCCGACCTTTGCTGTTCTCGCGTGGGCATTTCGGCGTTTGGAATTTCCCATCTCATGGCGGCAGGGTGCGCTCACCTTTGTTTCAGGGAACACTCTCTCCATCACCGTTACTATCATTTTTGGCGGCGTTTTGTCTTATGTTTTTTACCTGATTATTGCTCCGCTGGAATACTTGGTAGGCGATATTTTCTATATATCTTCATCAGGCATTGGCGGGGTTTTCGAGCGTATTATGTATTCTCCTATGCTCATCTTTTTCTTGCTTTATATCGCCATCCAAGCCCCTTTCCCCGAAGAATTTGCCAAAGCATTGGGACCGCGCCTCATGCGAAGCCGAATCCAAAACGAAGCGCAAGCCTTTGCATTGGGATTAGCCTCCGGCGCGGGATTCGCCGTCATCGAAAATATGCTCTATCAAGGCGTGATGGCAAATTGGAGCGGATGGACTTGGGGCGGGATTACAGCCCTGCGCGGGATTGGTGCGGTGGGACATCCGCTTTGGACAGGCATCCTTGCGCTGGCAATATACCGCGAGCGGAACCAATCATCCGGTTGGTTTGGACGCTTGCTTCGCGCCTACCTCGTCTCTGTTGGACTTCACACCCTTTGGAATGGTGGCTATATGGCATTATTTTATATGCTGGGATTGGAAAATATCGAAAATATTGGCGGGGAAATTCTTATTTATGGTGAATACTTCAAAATATCGCTTATTTTCATCTTAACGGTCTTAACAGCCTTTAACTGGTGGCTACTTGCCCGAATTACCAAAAGTCTCGCCCCGAATGCTGAACTGGAATCGCTCCCCGTAGCAATTTCTCATCGTGCGTTAGCATTGTGGGCAATTGCTGTTACCGCGATTATCCTTCCCGTTGGTGCGGCATTGGGCGGAGCTTGGGAGGAGATTCAGCACGTAATTATGCCTTAGTACACCGTTTATTAAGTACCCGAGCATAGAGGGAGTGTCGAACATAGCGGAGTAGTTGTGAGATAATAATCAGATGAAACAATG
>CAZERH010000036.1:0-12267 GCA_964515535.1 uncultured Anaerolineaceae bacterium | reverse complement strand
TGACGATATGGAAGAAGTGGAAGCTCTTGATATACAATCGGAACTTGATGAAACAGAAAGTTCATTAAGAGAAGTAACTTTAATGATTGAACAGAGTCAAGACGAAGTGGGAAAACTAACACAAAGAAATGCCGCGATTACTGCTCATTTACAACAAATCAAAGCAGATATATCTTCTATGTCTGCTGAAGAAGTCCGCATGACTTATGACTCTGCGCTAGAAGCACAACAGCGTTTGCTTGTTATGCGCGGGCAATTAGATAAATTGCAAAACGACAAAACGTATTTGGAGCGTTATAAAATAATTTTGCGTCAGGCAAGTGGTGCGGGCAGTCGAGAGACATCTCAGGCAAAGGGGAGGCAACGAAGTGAAGCAACAAATATTGAGATGATTATTAACGCTCAAGAGGCTGAACGTCAGCGTTTATCGCGCCAAATGCACGATGGTCCCGCACAAGCTCTGTCTAATTTTATTCTACAGGCTGAGATTGCACTGCGACTTTTGTCAGTTGACGTTGATCAAGCAAGAGATGAGTTGAATAGCCTAAAAGCGTCAGCCATGCGTACGTTTCAAAAAGTTCGTAACTTCATCTTTGAGCTCCGCCCGATGATGCTTGATGATTTAGGATTAGTGCCAACTATTAGACGTTATGCAGAGACTTTTAAAGAACAATCAGGGATAGAAATGAACCTACTTGTCTCCGGAACGGAGAGACGATTAGAGCCTTACCTTGAGGTGATGGTTTTTCGGGCTTTGCAAGAACTTTTGGGAAACGCTTCACGGCACAGCCATGCAACCATTGTCAAGGTGTATGTTGATGTAGGGGATACCCTTATAAAAGTCAGCGTTGATGATAATGGTAAAGGCTTTGATGTTGATAAGCTAAACGAAGGAAGTAGTTTAGGGCTGAAGCTTATTCGTGATAGAGTTGAAATGCTCGGAGGGAATTTTGATGTTGATAGCTCTGCGGGAAAGGGGACGCGGGTTGTGCTTTCCATCCCTGCCGAGAGTTAACCGGCTTACAAAACTGTAAGCAATAATATCTGTAATCCCCTTGTTTTTTTTTTCAAGGTGTTTATAATATAGTCATCTTCGGTAAAGAGCCGAAGAAATTATCAAAAAAAGGAGGTGCTTTCACATGTTGTTCTCCCCGAAAGAGAAAGGCCAAGGTTTGGTAGAGTACGCGTTGATTCTTGTTTTAGTAGCCATTGTTGTTATTGCGGCATTAACTTTGCTTGGACCAACGATTGGTGATATTTTCTCCAGCATCGACAGCAACCTTGGAACTTAAGTTAGGTTGAAATGTTGATCAATTTGAAGTAATATCAATATATTTTGTAAGAAAAAAGGTGGGATGCCGTCGCAAGACAGCGTCCCACCTTTTTCCTATGAAATAATGTAGTTTTCCTGCTATAATTGAACTATTCATGTTATTAGATAAATGATAAGGTAGTTTCAAAATTTGAATTCTATAAAAAACATCCCCGAAACCATCCTAGCAAAGCGAAGAATTGAGGGGGAGGTCGGGTGAATTATTCGTTTGAAATTTCCTTAAAGTGTTAGAGCTTACGAAGAGGAGTTATTTATGCGTAGAGGAAGAATTTTTATCTATTTAGCAGTAATACTGCTTGTAGCCCTTGCAGGCGCGTTTTTGTTTCTAAGGAGCCGGTCTACGTCAGAAACAACTGTTCCTGAGCAGGTTTTAGTTCAAATCGTTATGGCTGAGCAAAATATCCCGCAGGGAGCTGAAATTACGGATGAAGTTTTAGGATTTATATCTTTGCCGGAGGGAACCGATTTTGGGGTTATGTTCCGATATGACCAAAGAGACGAGCAAGTCGTTGGGATGTTTGCTAAATATCCCATTGAACAGGGCGTAATTATTACCAAACCCATGATTGGTGGGGCTGGAGAAATTGCATCAACAGGACCAGACTGGGCAAACTTAATCTCCCCCGGGATGACAGCAATTTCAATTCCAACCTCGCGGTTGTCATCCGTTGCTTACGGTGTTGCCGATGGTGCTCACGTTAATGTTATAGCTTGCTTCCTTTTCGTAGACATAGATTCCGGATTTCAGACCATATTGCCAAACCGAACGGCTTTTGTCTCAAAATCGGGATTTAAGCCGGATGAAGCTCCCAGTTTGTCTGCGAGTGTGAGTGGGGGACAAACGAGCGAATCATCCGGGTCGGCCCAAGGGCGCGTTGAACTAGACCCGACTTTCCAGCAACCTATTTATATTGTTCCTTCTGAAGATCAACGTCCGCGTCCTGTTTGTAAGACGATTTTTCAAGACATTACAGTTTTAAAATTAGGAAATTTCCCCATAAATGTAGCTAAAAAGCAGAGTGAGGAAGCTCCTCCCGCACCGGGCGAAGAAGGGAATCAAGTTGCAGGCAATCCGGATATTGTCACTTTGATTGTATCGCCTCAAGATGCGACCTCGCTAACCTATATGTTATATGGAAATGCGCAACTAACATTGACATTGCGTGGGGCAAACGACACGTCCAGAGTAGAGACAGAAGCGGCGACATTGCAATTTTTGCTCAGTCAATATGCTATTCCGGTTCCCGCAAAACTGCCTTACGGACCTGAGCCTCGCATTGACGCTCTTGTACCTCCTGTTTTAGCCGGAGATATTCCCCCTCAATAATAGGGACGATTTTCAGGGATTATGAAATTGGAATAGTTCTTTGATAAAAGAGACTGTTTAGGATGGAAAACGTCGCGCGACGCACTTGCCGTTAGTTTGGGTGCTGTTCATCAGCATCTGTGAGAGGTAGATTTTTTTGCGATGCCTACCTTGTATATATGCTCACGCCGGATAAATTTTATATCTCGGCACCCAAGCTAAGGTCACGCGCGTTGCGGGCGTTTTATCCCGTTAGCTGGTTTTTTCAACATCCCCTCTAAACAGCAGGACTAGAAAAGTTTCGGTTGGTCTGTTTTTGAGGTAAAAGTGGTCACAGACGGACTTCAGTTCTAATCTTTTTTGAGATGTGGGGATGCACAGGGTTATATTATTTGAGTATAGCGGAGAATACATGGCTTCCACTAATAAATTTAGGGTACTAATTGTTGACGATGTAGCAGAAACAAGAGAAAATGTTCGAAAACTTCTTCAATTTGAGTCTGACGTAGAGGTTGTTGGTGCCGCGCGTACAGGTAGAGAAGCGATAGAGATAGCGCAGGAAGTTGAGCCGGATGTCATTTTGATGGATATTAATATGCCGGATATGGATGGCATTGCCGCGACAGAAGCTATTCGTCAGAAAAGGTCTTTTGTTCAGGTGGTTATCTTGTCTGTACAAGGTGACCCAAATTACTTGCGTCGTGCTATGCAAGCCGGGGCTAGTGATTTTCTTACCAAACCGCCTACGGGAGATGAACTTATTACGGCTATTCGGCGAGCGGGGACATTGGCTCATCAGGAAAAAGCAAAGGGTGGTATCGCATCAACGGTTACGAGAAGCGGGTTACCTTCTGTTCCAAGCATTTCTACATCGCAGGGGAAAGTGATTGTTGTGTATTCGCCGAAGGGGGGGGCAGGCTGTACAACTTTAGCTGTTAACCTTGGAATGGCATTGCATAATGACGAGACCCGTACGGTAATTGTGGATGGGAGTTTGCAATTTGGCGATGTTGCGCTTTTTATTAACGAGCAAGGACAAAACACAATTTTGGATTTGACTTCGATAGTTGACGAATTAGACCCGGAAATTGTTGGTGATGTTATGGTTAAGCATGATGTTTCTGGCGTGCATGTTTTAGCGGCACCCTCCCGTCCTGAACAGGCAGAATCGGTGTCCGGCGGAGATTTTTTGAAAACATTGCAATATCTTCGCCGTTTATATGCTTATGTAATTGTAGACACTTCCTCGTTGCTTACCGATGTTGTTTTATCATCTATTGATGAAAGCGATGTTATCGTTTTGATAGCTACACAAGATATTCCCGCAATAAAAAGTGCTCAACTATTTCTTAACCTATTGGTATCGTCTTTGGGGGTTGATCAAGAACGTGTGGTCTTTACTATAAATCGTTATGATAAACGTATTGGTATTACGCCGGAGAAAATAGGCAACAATTTGAAAATTGATGTCGCCGCAATAATTCCGCTTGATGAACGAGTTATTCCTCGCTCTGTTAATCGAGGTGTCCCGTTTATATTGGAGAATAGAACACAGCCAGCGAGTCGGGGAATTCTTTCTTTGGCTGAAAAAGTTCGTACGCGTATAGCTTCTGTTGAAATAAGAGAAGATTAGTTAGGCGCAGGTAATATGGAGATAGCTAATGTCATTGCTAAAGAGAATTGAACAAGGACAAAGTTCTACATCCGGGAATACGCCCTCTAGTGAATATGGAGAGAAAGAATCTGCTTCGCGTTTAGGGTCATTACAAGCAAGGAGAGCAAATGCGCCGAACACGAAGCCACAATCGGGAACATATTATGATTTAAAAACCCGTGTGCAAAATAAATTACTTGCAGAGATAGATCCTTCTACAGACATTTCTCAAACTGATGAAGTTCGTAGGTCTATTCAGGATTTATTTGAGCAGATTTTGGCAGAAGAAAATATTGTTCTTTCTAGACCTGAACGACATCGGCTTTTTGAACAAATTACGGCTGAAATTTTAGGTTTTGGTCCTTTGGAGCCGCTTTTAGGTGATGATAGCCTTACCGAAGTTATGGTTAATGGTGCCAAAAATATTTATATTGAGCGAAAGGGTAAATTGCACCGTGTTCCCGTAACATTTGAGAGCGATGAACATGTAATGCGCATTATTGATAGAATTGTTGCGCCACTTGGCAGACGCATTGATGAATCAAGCCCTTATGTAGATGCTCGTTTGCCAGATGGTTCTCGTGTAAACGCAGTTGTTCCTCCGATTTCTCTTGTTGGTCCAACGTTAACAATTCGTAAGTTTTCGAAGAATCCAATCACAATGGAACAGTTAATACAATTTGGTTCGATTACTCCGGAAGCTTTGCAGTTTATGAAGGCGTGTGTTGAGTCTAGGTTGAATATTGTCATTTCTGGGGGAACAGGTTCGGGAAAAACTACTCTGCTAAATGTTATGTCGTCTTTCATTCCGTCAGATGAACGCATTTTGACCATCGAAAATGCGGCTGAAGTTCAATTACGGCAAGAGCATGTTGTTACGCTTGAATCTCGTCCGGCTAATATCGAGGGACGGGGCGAAATAACAATTCAACAATTGGTTGTCAATGCCTTGCGTATGCGACCGGACCGCATCATCGTCGGAGAGATTCGAGATGAAGCGGCTTTGGACATGTTGCAGGCTATGAATACTGGGCATGATGGCTCAATGACCACAGCCCACTCTAATAGTCCGCGTGATACGCTTTCCCGTCTTGAGACAATGACATTGATGGCGGGTATGGATTTGCCCATTAGGGCAATTCGGGAACAAATCTCATCCGCAATTGATTTAGTGTGTCATCAAGCGCGTATGCGAGATGGTTCAAGACGTGTCACATATATTACAGAAGTTAGCGGCATGGAAGGAGATGTGATTACGACAACGGATATTTTTGCCTTTGAGCAGACAGGCGTTGAAGAAGGAAAGGTAATGGGGAGGTTAAGACCTACAGGATTGCGTCCTAAGTTTATGAGTAAAATAGAGGCTAGTGGTATTCAATTGCCACCGTCTATTTTTGGAATTGGCGAGAGAAGACGATACTAAGTTTTTGAATTTAAATAGCGGAAACGACCCATGGAATTAGATACGACTACTTTATTTTTTATTATAGCGGCGGTTTTGCTCTTCATTTTGCTGATAGCCGGGGTTATGATGTCTTCCAATAGCGAACGTAATTTGATGGAAGATAGGCTTGGACGTTATTTGGGTGATGAAGAGGAGCAAGCGCAGTCAAAAGATGATGAAGCATCATTTTTAACGGAATGGATTAATCGGCGTGTTGAAAAATCTCCAAAGGGCGATAAGGTTAAGAGCGCACTTGCGAGAGCTGATTTGAAATTTCAGGTGGCTGAGTATTATGCGTTGATTGTTATTTCAACAGTCGGTTTATCCCTTATCGCGGGATTTTTGGGTGGGAGAAGTATTATTTCTTTCTTAATAGGGGCTGTATTTGGTGCTATTCTCCCCGGTATGTATGTGAGTGGTCAACAGAAGAGAAGACTAAAATCTTTTGATGATCAATTGCCGGATATGATTAACCTAATGGTGAACGGCTTGCGGGCTGGTTTTTCTACTATGCAGGCAATGGAAGCAATCAGTAAAGAACTTCCTCCGCCTATTAGTGATGAATTCCGTCGTGTTGTGCAAGAAATGCAACTCGGCGTTCCTATGGGGAGAGCACTAGATAATTTGTTTCGGCGCATCCCTAGCCCGGATTTGGACTTTATGATTACTGCAATTAATGTTCAACGTGAGGTTGGTGGGAATTTAGCTGAAATTCTCGACACAATTTCATTTACAATTCGTGAACGTATTCGTATTAAAGGCGAAATCCAAGTTCTAACGTCGCAAGTCAGAGCTTCTGCTAAAATTCTTTCCTTTGTTCCTATTGGTTTAGCTCTTTTTCTTTGGTTTTTTAATAATGATTATATGCAAAATTTATTTCTAAAAGGCACTGGTTGTGCTATGGGGGTTCTTGGCGCAGCTCTTTTCCTAATTGGTTTGGGATATTTTATTATGATGCGTATCGCGGCTATCGAGGTGTAATATGGGTGCTTCAGTTTGGGTATGGGTAATAATTGGATTGATTATTGTTGGAGGCGTGATTGCTTTAGTGAGAGCAGGGGCGCGTGAATCAGCTTCTGAAGAAGATGATTTGTTATCTTCCCGCTTGGTTGAAATTAGCGAACAAGGAGAGTTGACATCTCTTGAAGATATTGAGCTTTCTCAGCCTTTTAATGAACGTGTTATGGTCCCCATTCTTTTGCGAGTGGGAGAACTATCGGCACGCTTTACCCCTCAACATCTAATTGAGGATACTGAATTAAAAATAGAATTGGCAGGTAACCCAATTCGTATGGCCGCTTCAACATTTTTGGCTTCTCGTTTTGTGTTGGCAGGTGTTTTTGGCGGACTTCTTTTTCTTCTTTTTGTAGTTTCTCCACCCTCAGCTATTGATATGAATCCCTATGTTATTGTCCCATCATTTGCCGTTTTGGGATTCTTCTTTCCTCAACTTTGGCTTAAAAGCAAAATTGATAAACGTCAAAGAGAGATTCAGAAAGCAATGCCAGATGCGCTGGATTTGCTGACAATTTGTGTTGAGGCAGGTTTAGGCTTTGATGCGGCAATGTCAAAAGTAAGCGAAAAATGGGATAATGAACTTGCTCTTTCTTTTTCAAGGGCAATTAGAGAAGTGCAATTAGGCAAGCTCAGGCGTGAAGCTCTTAAAGATATGGCAGACAGAATTGGACTTGCTGAGATGACAAGTTTTATCGCCGCGGTAATCCAAAGTGAACAATTAGGGGTCAGTATGGCAAAGGTGTTGCGGATTCAATCGGAGCAGATGCGTATTAAGCGTAGGCAAAGGGCAGAAGAACAGGCACATAAAGCTCCTGTTAAAATGGTTATTCCGATGGCTTTTCTTACATTTCCGGCTATTTTTGTTGTCCTTTTGACTCCAGCGGCTTTTAGCATGGCAGAAAATTTTGACATAGGGTAAATAATCTTGAGAAAATCTTGGCGCATAAGATATTATCTTTATCGCTTATTTTGGCTCGGTGTAGATTTTTTATATCCGCCTATTTGTGGGGGATGTGCTAAAAAAGGGGCGCGTTGGTGTAAAGATTGCCGAGATAGTATTCGGTTAATCCCTGAACCAAAATGTGATATCTGTGGACTGCCTCAAGCGGAAGATGGAACTTGTCTTTCATGTCGGCAATCCCCTCCTTTTTACAAGGAACTTCGGTCTTGGGTGGTTTTTGAAGGTCCAATTCGCAAGGCTTTGCATCGTATTAAATACCATCAGGATATAGGCTTGGGAGATGCTCTTGCCTCAGAGATGTTGCAATATACCAATCAATTAGATTGGCATATAGACATGGTTATTCCCGTGCCTTTAGGCAAAAAGCGTTTTCGAGAACGCGGGTATAATCAGGTAGGATTATTTGCTCATCCTTTAGCTCTTGCCAAGGAGTGGAAATATGCTACTCGCTATCTGAAAAGAGTGCGAGAAACCATTTCTCAGGTGGGGCTTTCAGCGGATGAGCGTAAAAATAATGTGCGTAGTGCTTTTGTCGCGGATAAGAACAAGGTTGTCGGAAAAACTGTTTTGGTGGTAGACGATGTGTCCACAACGGGAGCAACCCTAAATTCATGCGCTGAAGCGTTAATCAATGGTGGGGCTTATGAGGTATACGCCCTCTCGCTAGCTAGAGCATTGCCGCACCGTTAAGACCATCTAATCTATTTTATTTAGGAGGTACGATGACACACCAAGTGCAAGTTTTCGGAAAGAACATGGAAATAACGGATAATATCCGAGATTACGTTTCCGATAAGGCAGAGAATTTAGATCGCTATCTCAAAGAAATTGATAATACGCGTGTAGACCTTTCTTATGTTAAATCTGCGCGGAGTGCGGCAGATAGGCAAGTTGCCCAAATTACGGTGAAAGGTCCTCGCATCCTCTTGCGAACCGAAGAAAGAGCAGATGATATTTTTGCCGCTTTTGATACTGCCTATAATAAAATGAAACGCCAGATAGAACGATATAAAGGCAAAAAAGAGCGCGGTAGGGGAGACGGACGCTCTGCCGCAGAGGTTGTAGATGTTTCTCCTCAGGACGATGGGCTAGAGGAAGAAATGATTATTGCTCGCAGTAAAAAATTCACCATATATCCAATGGTGGTAGAAGAAGCCTACGAACAAATGCAGTTATTAGAGCATGATAATTTCTTTATCTTTTATAATGGCGATACACATACCATAAATGTTCTTTACCGTCGTCGTGACGGGAGTTACGGTTTGATTGAACCGGAAATTGCATGAACCCCTAAAAACCGGTATGAATGAATAGAACGAAAAAACTGGCTCGAATTTTCGAGTCAGTTTCTTTCTACAAAGAATAATGAAAAACACCAACACCCACAACCAACCGAAAAAAAACGACTCGTCTTTCAATAGAGAAATGATAGAAAAAGCTACCCGAAATATCCTTCTTGCAGTGGGGGAAAACCCTGAAAGAGAGGGCATAAGAAAAACCCCGCTTAGAGTTGCAAATATGTATGAAGAATTGCTGGCGGGGTATAACGCAGACCCCGAAGAAATTATTAACGAAGCACTGTTCAATGTCGAATATGATGAAATGGTGCTTGTTCGAGATATTGAGTTTTATAGCCTTTGCGAGCATCACATGTTGCCGTTTATTGGGCGCGCCCACGTTGCCTATATTCCCAACGGAAAAGTGATTGGACTTTCTAAAATTCCTCGCATTGTCGATATGTTTGCCCGCCGTCTACAAGTACAAGAGCGCATGACGCGCCAAATTGCCGATTTTATTCGCGATTTGCTTAATCCGCAGGGCGTGGCGGTTGTTGTGGAAGGTTTACATCTTTGCATGATGATGCGCGGCGTAAAAAAGCATAATGCTCGCATGACCACCTCAGCCATGCACGGCGCATTTAGGGCAAATTTAGCCACCCGACAAGAGTTTTTGGATAATATCTCCCGCGGCGCATCCCCCTTGCAGATTTAGCGGGACGAAAAACCGCCTCGTGCGTGATTTGAAGCTGATACCCTTTAAAAAGCCCTTATGCGTTTAATTGCCTTTGGCGCGTTTAATCTCCACCCCAACTTTTTCTACAAACTCAATCGCCTCCGGTTTCTCCACGCGGATTTTAATTTTTTCTACCCCCTCTTCCTCTAAACAAATCTGAGCAAGATCTTCGGCAAGAGCCTCCACCGTTAACCGTTTTGCGCTTTCGGCATGTTTTTTTATTTTTTGAGAAAGCGCATCATAATCAACACAATTATCTAAAGAATCAGATTTTGTCGCGTAGCGCGTATCGGTGTAAAGTGTGATATTGATTAAAATCTCTTGTGTTTTTATGCGCTCCTCACCATAAACACCGATAATTCCGTAAGCACGCAGGTTGGTGATGAGAATTTTATCCATTCGCAATGACCTCGACCAAATCACCGGTTTTTGCACCTAGTTTTTTAGCCGCACTCCCGTTCACTGTGGCAACTTCAAGATAACCACCACTATCTATTATTGCAACCAAATCTCCAGCGTTGTGAAGTCCGTAAGATTTTGAAATTTTATCAATTTCTTCTCCAAAAATGCGAATTTTCATCTCGCTTTTAATTTCGTTTATGTGCAAATTAGTGCGAAGATTGCCAAAATGGTCAATCAGGGTGATTTGTGCTTTCCAGCCTTTATTTGTTTTTATGGCTTTGGGAAAATCTAATAATATGGGATCATCTATGAGCGTTCCCAATTTTTCAAGTGGAACGCCTTTCGCAAGATGCGCGCCGATTGGGGCAAAAATGTCGCGTCCATGAAAGGTGCCCGTGATGTCGTGTAGCCAATAAATAGAGTTATTTAGATGGACAAATTTTAGAGGAAGATGCTTTTTTTCGGCATCTTGTATAATCAGCGTGAGCAAGCCGTTATCAGGAGCGACATAGAATTGTGCACCTATTTGCACTGCGATGGCTCTTCGACTTGTCCCCACGCCCGGATCTATGACCGCAACGTGGACAGTTCCGTCCCCAAAATATGGAAAGACGCGTGCGAGGGTTAGTCCTGCTTGCCTCACATTTTGGGGTTGGATTTGATGAGAAATATCAGCGATTTGTATTTGGGGGGCAATTTTCCAAATAACACCTTTCATTACGCCCACGAATCCGTCTTGCGTGCCAAAATCAGTGAGAAGAGTGAGTACGTTCATTTTTGAAGCTCCTTGACCAATAGGGGCAAAATTTCTCCCGACTTTCCATGTAGGGCAAAATCAACGTGTGGGGTGAGCGGCGTGGGGTCGAGATTGATTTCCACCACCAGCGCGCCGCGTTGACGGGCAGTATGCGCCAGAGACGCGGCAGGTTGTACCAATCCCGATGTGCCGATAGAGAAAAAGGCTTGGCACTCAAGCGCGGCTTGGTGTGCATCTTCCAGCGTTTTTAGGGGGAGACTTTCGCCGAACCAAACCACATCGGGACGAAGGTACGCACCGCATGTCGGGCAATGGGGGACATCATCGGTCTCTTCCCAATTTTCGATAATGCCACAGCCATCGAAACAGCGTACTTGTTGGATATTGCCGTGCAGTTCCAGCACATTTTTGCTCCCCGCTTGGCGATGGTAGCCATCTACGTTTTGGGTAATGAGGGTAAAGTTGGGGAAGAGCTTCTCCAACTCAACGAGGGCAAAATGCCCGGAGTTGGGGGATGCCTCAGCAACTTTCCTGCGCCGCATCGCGTACCAGTCCCAGACAAGTTTGGGGTCACGCGCGAAAGCCTGCGGAGTGGCTAAATCTTCGGGGCGGTATTGAGACCAGTATCCATCTTGAGCGTCGCGGAATGTTTTAAGTCCGGACTCCGCAGATATTCCCGCTCCCGTTAAAAGGGCAATTCGGTCGGCTTTTTTGAGATAAGTGATTAATTCAGGTGGAAAATTCATTTTATTAATCCGGGCAGGCGATTACATTTAAGTCGCCGCCATTTTTTATAAAATCGGGTCCGTGTGTGCCTGCGCCTTCGAGCGTGTCAGTGGCTGTATAATCGCCGGAGGGCAATTCGCCAGAAATGCTTTCTCCCGGTGCGAGGTTGAAGGTGTAGGTGGCGGGACCGACAAACTCCCAATGCCAATTGCCTTCGGGGCAATTATTGGTGAGTGAATATCGGAGCGGTTGGTTAGAACTTGGCTCTCCCTCATCTCCGGTGGGTGGCGGAGGCGGAGGTGGCGGGGCTTTGGGCGGTGCGATGGGTGTACCTTGCAACCAAGAGTCGATCTCGGGGTTGGCTTCTTTCCACTCATCAACTTTATTTTCGGTAATCGGCTTGGGTGCGGAGGGGGCTTGACCTTTTTCTGTTATGGACGCGGAAAAGCCCTCTTTGAATTCAACTTTACCGGCTTCATTTTCCAGCGCACAATGCCCTTCGAGACAGGAGACGAACATTCCATCGCCTTCGGGGTCAAAGCTGACGCTCATCATACTGCCGCGTACGCTGGCTGTGCCGTAGCTTGTTTCTGTTTCAAGTTCTCCGCCAAAGAGGATAATCCAGATTTCGCCAGAAAGGAGATTAAGTTTCGT
>CAZERH010000035.1:0-12419 GCA_964515535.1 uncultured Anaerolineaceae bacterium | reverse complement strand
TTATGCCCTGCGTAACATGAGATCTAATCTTCATTCTTCGTAGAGAATTCTATCCATCCAACCAGTCAATAATTTTTTTGAAAACATCCCCTTGTTCCGGCTCATTATGGGTTTCGTGATAAAGTCCTTCCCAAATTTTCAGGGTAACCTTTTCGCCTGCCTTCTCCGCAAATTCACGGCTTGCTTCTGCGGAGGTGATTTTATCCTCGCTACCGTGCATCAGCAAAAGGGGCAGGGGGAATTCGGCGGCATGTTCTAATGCCCAAAGACCGGATTCATACATCCCGACAAAAAGACGGGCTGAGATTTTATCGTGAACGAGGGGATCTTCTTCATAAGCGCGTATCACTTCCGGGTCATGCGAGAGGCTACTTGTTTCTAACCCCGAGGATTGGATAAAGGCGGGATAAATTTTATCCATCAACTTCCCCATAAAAATTTGTATGGCTGGCGGCTCAAAGGCTAATTTGATCCATGGACTGGTAGAAATGACTCTCTTAATATCAGGGGTTCGTCTCAACGCATAATTAAGAACAAGATTGCCCCCCATGCTATGTCCATATAAAATACGCGGCACGTTCGGATAATCTTCGGCAACTTCTGCAAGGAAAACTTCGATGTCATCAAGTAAAGTTTCATAAGAAGGGGTATGCCCGCGTTTTCCTTCAGATTGCCCATGCCCGCGATGGTCAAAGCCGACAAATGTATAGTCTGCGTCATTTAGTGCATTGGCAAGATGCTTATAGCGTTCAATATGCTCTCCGTGTCCGTGTACCATACAAATAATGGCTTTGGGCGGATTTTTAGACGGGCAGGCGTATATAAAAAGTTCTAAACCGTCTTTACTTTTAAAACGCCAGTTAATTTCGCTTCTTTTATTTTCACACATGTTCATTCTCCAAATACTATCTTAAATTCGCAATTGGTCGCGCCCATTGCCTGACAAGAAGTTTCTACAATCAACGCGTCAGTTGAGGTTGCCCAGTAGATTGCCTCTCGAATCATTCCATGTGTAATATGGCAAATCGGCTCATCGTCGCGCTGATTGTAGGTTGTCGGGCTGATTTTGTCGGAGAAAAGCAAGTTCAGGTCAAGTGTGTAAACGCTCATCTCATCCGATTTTGCACCCAATAGGCGCGTGAGCAATTCTAAAACGGCTTTTCGGCGTCTTGTCTCAGGTAATCCACGTAAAAGTTTGGCTTGTGTTTTCTCTTTGAAGGAGGCATTTTCAAGCATTTTTTCCCAAAACTTGCCTCCTATCCGCTGTAAGATACCGCGTGCACCTCGCCCGTAATAAGCGCGAATGGCTTGTTGTAGTCCGGCGTAGCTTTCTGCGGCGGCTCGTGCGCCCATTGTTTTGAGATATTCGCTCTCTGCCCACTCAACGGGAAAATTAGATTTATTTAAAACAACCGGTAGGTTTTTTTCACCAATTTCAGCCGCAATAATTCCTTCAACTTCCTGCAATAATTGAGATGAGAATGTAGCATCCGTATTTGTCATTATTCTGCTTCTCCGATTTCAAAACGGCAATAATCATCCCCTTTTGCCATGCAATGCGTCTCTGTAATTTGATACGTTTTGCCGGTTGCCCATTCAACGGCTTCTCCCAACGAGCCAAGATAAAGGTAGCAAATTGGTTTGTCGTTTTTACGGCTATGGCAAATTGCACAAGATGATTCTATATACGCAATTTTACCGTTTTCTTCTTCCACCCAAGCCTCTACTTGCGGGTTTGATTTTTTTAACGCGTTAGCCATACTATTCAAAATAAATTTGATGCGTTGTTTTTGCGGGAGGAGCTTTAGTGCCGCACCCGCAACACCAAGCAAGGCTGGTTGTTCATTAATGGCATATTGAAAAGAGGCTTTCCCAATTCGCTTTAACATGCCGCGCCCGCCACGTCCGTAAAAATCTTCAATAGCTTGGTTAAATTGGGCATATTCGGTAGCTTTGATGGCTGGCTCAAGATTATCGGGAGGGAGATTGTTTACAAAGCCTCCCAAATCACTTAGGCGCAAGACTGCGTTTAACCCGTTTTTCCCCATCACCTCTTCGGCGGCGGCTAAGGCTTGTCGCACAATCGTATTTACAATTACAGCATCTTCACGGGGAGTCATTGAAGCTCCTTTTCTTGTTCAACCCCTTCGATCTGAAAACTATATAGCGGGTATTTTTCTTCCGTATACTTAAATCCGTTTTTTTTGTAGAGAGCAATGGAACGCTCATTTTCGCTTTGGGTATTTACGCTGAGATGGGCAATTTCTTGGGACAATAATTTGCCAGTCAGATCACCTATTAATGCAGATGCGATGCCTCGCCTTTGCGTCTGTGCGCGGACAGCCAATCTTGCCAGATGTGCGCCAAAGGGACTATAGGTGCTAATTTGATAAGCGACAATCTCCCCTGCCAATTCAGCTACGGTTGCGCACACCGCGCGTGAGTAAACTTGCTCCAAAATGGATAGAGGGTTTTGCCAGAGGGGCACAAAAGCATCTGCATCCACATCCGCTACTTGAGGCAAATCAACAACTGTCATCTTACGAAGCGTGACCCCTTCGGGCAAAGACCATTCTGGAGGTTTTTCTTCCGCCCAAGACATTGTTAAAATCTGTTCTTCGTTCACAAATCCACTTTGCTTCAACAGAGATTGCATCCAATCCTGCACCGTAATTGCAAAGACCTTAATACTACCCGATTTTGCCAAATCCCCTTTGGCTTTTTCCCACAAAATGTCCCACGTCTCTTGAAGGGCAAAATTCTCTGTGTGAGTAAAAAGTCTCAGCCAAGTGCTTTCTTTTTGGCCTTGAGGGCAAGCTAAAACAGCCATAATGTACGCATTTCGTTCAAGCACCCAATAAAAAGGCGAACCAAGCCAATCGGTGGGGTTTTTCCAATCCAGATGCCGATGCACATGCTGTTCAAAAAACATCATATTGGCAATCTCTTGCTTATCAGAAATAAGCGCGGGGCGAACTTGATAATTATGTGCCATAAGGCAAAATGCGCAAGATAAATTTTAGAAAACGCTGGAATATATTTGGTTTTTCGGTTGCCTGAAGGGATTGAAGCATGGTAAAAGCCGTATCTTGTACCTTCCCCTTACGCAGTTCAATTGCGGCGATAGATTTCAACACAGTTTCTTGATAATCATTTTCGTCTATTTCCCCAAATAATTGAGCAGATTTTCGATAAAGTTTAATGGCTTCTTCCGTAGCACCAAGCTCGTCTAAAGCGGCGGCTTGATTTCCCAAAGCCATCGCTTGCCTCAGCTTATCCCCCGCCTCTTCAAAAACAAGATCGGTTTCCTGCGCCGCCTCTAAAGACTCTTTGGCTTTGCCAGCTTGCAAAAGGGCAACGCTAAGATTGTTCTTTGCTTCGGCGGCATCTAAAAAACTATCTGCTCCTAGATAAGATTCAGCGGCATCTGCAAAAAATTGAATCGCCGTCTCAAAATCATCTTGTTGAAAGGCTCTTTTTCCTTTTTCAGAAAGTTCTATGGCAGTATTTTCCATCATTTAGCACCCGTGGGAATGTCTAAAAAGCACTTCCCGATATTAAACCAGACAGGTCTCAAAAACCTGTCGGTTTCCTAAGTTATTTTGAGATGATTACAACGCGTTAGAAGGTAATATCCAGAATTCCTTCGGCAACTGAACGTAATTTCTCCGCTGAAAAATCGCTCAACTTAAGAGCCAATTCTAAATAAGGACGATTGATAGGCTGACGAACAAAATCTTGAAGTTCCGGCGGCAAATCTAAAAAGTCACTAACCGCGTTTTGGCGCATCATCCACTGCCCAATAGGTCCGCTCTCATCGAAGAAAACATCCATATTACTGCCAAGAACCGAAATTAACACCTCCAACTCCGGCACAGAGATTGGGCGTTCTCCTAATTCGTAGGCTTTTATACGACTTTTAGGAAATTCAGCTTCTTTTGCCAACGCCTTCATAGAATATCCGGCTTTTCTCCGCTCCTGACGGAGCAAAGCACCGATTATCCGCTGTCGTAACGCCACCAAGCGCACCAAATCAATCTCCTCAATAGGAGATGGATCGTCAGAAATAGCCTCTGTTCCCCAAAAATGTGCAATGGGAAGATTGAAAAACATGCTCAAGGCTTCTAGCTCGGGTAAAGAAGGTGCCTTTGTGCCTTTCTCATAAGAACGATAAATACCTACGCTAACACCTATCGCCTCAGCGCAATCTTTCATGCTTAAATTTGATGCTTGACGAGCATCTTGAATAAGGACACCTAGTGTTTTCGATCGGAGAGTAATTCGTGTCTTAGATTCCATAATTTCCTCGTGAAAAAATTCAATAAAATTCAACCTGATTATAGCAGATTTAGGGCATAGTTCGGCTATATCTTTAGCTGGATGGAAGCACACCACGCGTGATTTTAACTGGCGTGCCATAAAATCGCGTTTTTTTGCAAAACCACGCTCATTTGTTCACACCGCAAGTCGGTTGGCGTGCTGTACCCAAGCCAAAAACGCGAGCGTCTTCTTCTATTCCTACATGTTATGCCAAATTTTATCCTAACGCCGTCTTCTACCGCTATTGCGATTAGAGGCAAGCATCTCTGCGATGTTGGCTCCGAAAACTTCGGCACCAAGTTTAAAGCCCGCGGCTTCAAGTTTGGGGGCAAACATTGGGCGCAAACCCGTTGGCTCTATTTGCCCAAGGATTTTATTGTTTTCGCCTAATCCTGTTTGTTTAAATTTAAAAATGTCACTCAAAACAATTGTGTCACCCTCCATGCCGGCAACTTCTGAAACGGCAACCACTTTACGAGAGCCATCTTTAAGGCGCGTTTGTTGAACGATAAGATCCACAGCCGAAGCAATTTGCTTATTGACTACGTCTATGGGTAAATCCATGCCAGCCATTAACACAAGAGTTGCGAGGCGTGCGAGTGCGTCTCTGGGAGAATTTGAGTGGACGGTAGCTAGCGATCCGTCATGACCGGTGTTCATTGCTTGGAGCATATCGAGGGCTTCTCCGCCACGAACTTCTCCGACAATAATTCTATCCGGTCTCATTCGGAGGGAATTTTTCACCAAACTCCGAATACTTACGCCACCCACACCATCTGCATTGGGCGGTTTGGTTTCGAGGCGAACAACATGGTCTTGTTGAAGTTGCAATTCGGCGGCATCTTCTAACGTGACTATGCGCTCATCTCCCGAAATAAAGCTAGATAGGACATTGAGCAAGGTTGTTTTTCCGGAGCCTGTTCCACCCGAAATGACGATATTTAGCCGAGCCGCCACACAGGCGCGCAAGAATTCCGCCATCTTTTCGGTTAATGAGCCGAAGTTGATTAAATCGGCTACGCTTAGCTTATCTTCTCCGAATTTTCGGATGGTGATTGAGGGTCCATCTATCGCGACGGGGGGGATGATGGCGTTTACGCGTGATCCATCAGGAAGGCGTGCGTCTACGGTGGGGTTATCTGCATCTACACGGCGACCTAGGGGGGCGATAATTCGCTCGATGATGCGCCGTACATGATCATTATCTTCAAATTTTACCGATGTTTTGATGAGTTTTCCGGCGCGCTCAACATAGATATTTTTGGGTCCATTAACCATGACTTCGGTTACGGTAGAGTCGTTCAACAGTTTTTGGATTGGACCAAAGCCGAAAATCTCATCGCCGACTTCTTTGAACATACGTTTGCGCATATCTTCGGGAAGTTTGAGGTTGGCGCGTTTGTAAATATCGTCAAGGCGTTCTGTGGCAAATTTTTTGCGTTCGTCAAAGGAAATGTCATTTCCTTCTAATTCACGAGAAACGGTATTGATAAGATAGTATTTGAGCTTAAGCAAATCGGGAGAAGAAAGCGAAGGGGGTTGCTTCGCTGTGCCCATATTCAGTCTACTCATAACCGGCTCTCTTTATTTTCATCGGGAATCACCCACACTATCTGCCTTCTTTGAAGGGCAATGAAATTATTTTGATAGAGTGTTTTTCCTTCTGTATCAAGTATGCTGGCTTCGGTGAGGGCGAGAAAGTTACTTGCATGATCTAGCTCATCTTTTAATCGTTCATCTTTTTGGACATGAATAGTCCCCTGAATAAGATGAGTGGTTGTTTGCACAAGGACATCTACAGGCATTTTAGAGATTATGTCTGTAAAGAATTTTCCTTTATTATCGTATTCAAAAGTCATGCTGTCTCCTGATGAAAATAATTATTAGCCTGCTTTCGGCAGATAGAAGAATCTGTTTTTGATTACGCCGAGGGGCAGATAATGCTCAAGCCGCGCGCTCGGGTTGCCTCGGCAAGTTTGTTTTTGGCAATTCGTTTGGGATGGCACGCTCTTGAGGACAAGCGCGCTTCATTCCGTCTTATATTTTATTTTTCTTCGTCAATGGACGGCATGATATAGCCTAATCCCGCACGGGTAATAATGTGAACGGGAGAGTGGGGTTCTATTTCCAGTTTTTGGCGCAGGCGAGCGATGCTGACCCATAGAATTTCTTTTTCGTCACGATAGTCCGGTCCCCAGATTGCGGTGAGAAGTTCTTCTGCGCTTAGAATTTTGCCTGCATTGTGAACAAATTGGAGGAAGAGACGATATTCTGTGGCAGAGAATGGAATGGGTTCGTTTTCTCCGTCTCGCCAAACTTCGGCGCGCGCAAAATCGACTCGAATATCTCCATGTGTATAGTAGCGCATTTGAGTTGGTGTGGTGGAGATTTGCGCTCTACGCAAAACTGCCCGAACACGGGCGAGTAGTTCTGTGGCAGAAAACGGTTTTGTGAGGTAGTCGTCTGCGCCGAGGTCAAGCCCTCGAACGCGATCTTTTTCATCCCCTTTGGCTGTAAGCATGATAATTGGGACGTTGGAGTATTCACGAATGCGCTGGCAGGTCGCAAATCCATCTAGTTCCGGCATCATTACGTCTAGCAAAATTAGGTCTATAGGTTGTGATGAGAAGATTTCGATGGCTTCTATGCCATTTGAGGCGGTGGCGACTTCATAGCCATCGGTGCGCAAATTAGCATCTAAAAGACGTTGATAGCGTTGTTCGTCATCAACAACTAGGATACGTTTTGCCATAGTAAGATTCTCCTTTTAATTTTTTGGTTTTTGCTGGTTGCGGTTTCTCTTGAAACTCAACTCGTTTTTAAACAGGTAATTGAATAATAAAACCGGTGCCTTTTTGGTTTTCTGATTCTGCCCAAATCTTACCATGATGCGCTTCGATAATTCGTTTGGAAATAAAAAGACCTAAGCCTGTACCTGCTTTTCCGGGTTGGTTGGGGACGCGATAAAAACGATCGAAAATAAAAGGAAGGTGTTCTTCTGAGATGCCCGGTCCATTGTCAGAGAAAGTGACTTGAACGAATCCTTCCTGATTATCTTGTATAGAAATTTCAATTTTTGAATTTGGGGCATATTTTACGGCATTACTAAAGAGATTTTCAAAAATTTGTGCCAGCCTAGTGTTGTCGCCTTGAATGATTTGATTGCAATCGCTATCAAAGGTTATCTCAATTTTTTCATAGCGTGCTTCCACCCGCGTGGCGACATCTCTGATGAGAAGATCGAGACGCAAAGGCTGAAAATTCATATCTAATGTTCGACTTTCAAGACGCGCCGATTCGAGGATATTTTCAATCAACTCGGTTAGATGATCGGTTTCTTCATCAATAATGGTCAAAAATTCTCGCCGTGTTTTGTTGTCCCACTCGGTATCTTCCCGCAAAAGAGTTGTACTATATCCTTTAATAAACCCTAAAGGGGTGCGCAATTCGTGCGAAATGGTTGAGACAAAATCATCCTGTAATCGCATTTGTCGTTGAACTTTTTCTAACTCAACAATACTTTCTTGTAAGGCACGTTTTTCAAAAATATAGGCTATGACAATAGAAGCTAAGGAAGCGATGTTAATATCTTCTTGCGTATATATAGGTCCGCCGAAACGAATTAGGCTCAACGCGCCAATTAATTTCCCCGAAGCCATTAAAGGTAATCCTATTAAATAAGCGTTGGCTACTCTCTTTTTATCATTTTTTTTCTCGCTGGGACTCTCCAAAACAATTTCTTTTTTTTCCATTACCCTATCGGCTATTCTTTCTCCCCAATTAGCGTCTGCTTCTGCTCTTTTTTCGCGACCTACAGCCCGTGCGTAGGCTATTTCTGATCTTTTTCCATATTCATCAACAATATATATGGCTAAATTATCGTAAACCAATTCCTCTCGCAAAGAGGCAATTAAGAAATCAAGCGCGTCTCTCCAGTCTTTTTCGTAGACAGCATTTTGCCAAAAACGATATTCAAGAGAGACATCCGATGAAACCTTCATTGTTTTTTCTTTGCCGTCAACAAGGGGAATTTCACCGTTGTGCCTCGTCCTTCAACCGATTTCACATCCAGCATTGAGCCATGCGCTTCTATAATTTGTCGTACAAGTTGCAAGCCCAGCCCCGTCCCGCCGTGATGACGCGTTGCCGCGCCATCTAGCTGATGAAATGGCTCAAAAATTTCCGGGATTCTATCCGCAGGAATGCCGATTCCCGTATCCGTAACAGAAATAGAAACCAATTTATCACTCTCATGTTCAATACGCAAAACAACGCGTCCACCCGCGGGTGTAAACTTGATTCCGTTATCCAACAATTGACCGATAGCCCAAACAATTTTTTGACTATCCGCTTGGACAAAGGGAAGTTTTCTATCCAAAACCGCGTGTACGGATACCTCGCGTTTTTCAGCCTTCTCCATCACTCCTTTTACTGTCAGGTTGGCAATACGCCGAATATCAAGGGCTTCTTGTTTTAGGGTCAATTCTCCGCGCGAGGTAATAGAAACCATAATTAAATCTTCTATCAAACTCTCTAGCCGCGCCGCGGCACCTTGACTAACCTGTAACGCGTGGACTTGCTCATCTGTTACTGGTCCCAAAGATTTTGAAGACATCAATTCAAGATAGCCCTTAATGTGCGTGAGTGGTGTTCGTAACTCGTGAGAGATATTTGAAATAAAATTCGCCTTAAGCTCAGAGAGTTCGGCAAGTCTTTCAAGCGCGCTCTGCAAATCAACTGTTCGCTCTTTAACGCGTCGTTCCAAATTACGATTAGTCGCCTGCAACGCGCTACGCAATTGAATGATTTGCTCTGTCACCGCCTGATCGAGCGTCTCTTTTGTAACAATTTTCAACTCCAAAAGAGTTTGTCCTATCAGCGCGCTTTCTCCCTTAGCCATTTTTTCTTGCTGATAAGCCAATGCTCTTTTAAGGTCTTCCGGGCTAATACGCTTATTATTAACCAGATGCTCCCCTAAACGCGGCACCAACATTTCCGGGGTTAATTTATGAGGGGTTGTTGACATAGTTTTTTCTCGCGATTAGTGTGAGGGTTTTTCCTTTCAAAGGATAAATAGATACACCCGTTTTTTCTAAAATAATTTCTCTAAAAGAGCTTCTAAATCTTCATCTGAAGCATAATTCAAAGTAATACTGCCACCTTTTTTAGTATATCTTAATGAAACCTTCGTTTCAAAACGAGATTGCAAGCGTTTCTCAATATCCAACACTTCAGGGGATTTAGTTGCTTCTTTCTTTTCTTTAGGGGGCTTCTCCCCATTCATCTTATTTACCAATTGCTCTGTTTGTCGAACATTAAGCCCTAAAGATTGAATAGTTTGCAACGCGCTTTCTTGCATTTCCGTCTTTTTAAGTCCTAATAAGGCACGAGCATGACCTTCGGTAATTATTTTAGCTACTAATGCCCTTTTAACACGCTCCGAAAGTTTTCGCAAGCGAAGCGTATTAGTCACCGCAACGCGACTCTTTCCCACTTGCTTGGCAATCTCTCCATGAGAGAGACCAAACTCATCACTCAATTGATGATATGCCTCCGCCTCTTCAAGCGGACTCAAATCTGCGCGTTGCACATTTTCAATTAATGCCCATTCCAATAGTTGTTGGTCGCTCACTTCTCGAATCACAACCGGAACTTTCTCCAATTTGGCTTGCTTGGAGGCTTTTAGACGGCGTTCCCCGGCAATGAGCGTGTATTTTCCATCTCCATTCGCTGAGACGATTAAGGGTTGAATAATGCCATGTTCGCGAATCGAATCTGTTAACTCTGCCAGTTCATCCTCATCAAAATGAAAACGCGGCTGACGCGGATTGGGAATAATTTTTTCCAACGCCACTTCCTGCACCCCGCCCTCCGCTTTGGGCGCGCCAACCGGTTTTTCAGTATCTACAATTAATGCGCCTAAACCTTTTCCTAGTCCTGTTCTTTTTTTTGCCATTTTTTATCCTGTTGCTTATTCCATGATAGATTTACAATAATTGCTCAAAATAAAGATGTGCGTATAAGCAGATGCTCGATTTTTTCTTATAAAAGGCGTTGTTCTCCGCCAGAAGCACTGATAATGAGAAAAGGGTCTCTTTCAAATTCTAAAAAACAAGTATCTTAGGTTAAAAAAGAGTACGCATACCACCAAGGTTTTGAGCAATTACGATATTTAATCTTTGTCGCCCTGATTGACTGACAACAGCTAATTTCAGGGCATTTTTTTACCACAGCCCCACAAATACATGTGGGGTGCTACGCGAAGTTCACAAAGACCACAGAGTTTTTTCTCATGTTTTTAAAGATTCTCTGTGCTCTCAGTGTGCTCTGTGGTGAGATTTTTAAGATTTGTCGGTCAACCAACTTCGTCACCTTTTAATAACTCTTTCGCCAAAGCATCATACGCCTTCGCACCCACCGATTTCGGCGCGTATGCCGAAATGGGCAAGCCATAAGAAGGTGCCTCCGCCAAACGAATGCTCCGCGGAATAATTGCATCAAAAACCAATTGGGGAAAGTGATTATTTACTTCAGCGACAACATCGTTAGCGAGATTTGTCCTTTTGTCGAACATGGTCAAAACAACGCCACGCACGCGCAACTCCGGGAAAAGTGCCGAACGCACCTGCTGAATGGTCTGGGTTAACTGTCCTAGTCCCTCCAATGCCAAATACTCACATTGCACAGGGATAATCACGCCATCTTTCGCCGCCATCAAGCCGTTAATCGTCAATAATCCCAGCGAGGGCGGACAATCCAATAAAATATAATCGTAGCTATCATCCAATTTGCTCAATGCTTTTTTCAAGCGAGTTGAACGTTCAGGTTCATTAACCAATTCAACTTCTGCACCAGCTAGCGCGGGCGATGAGGGCAAAAGCGAGAGATTGAGCCGCTCATTTTTCAAAACCAACTCGGCAGGATTATCCTCGCCGAGCAAGGCTTGATACGAACTTTTCTCAACTTCGTGTTTATCGATGCCCAAACAAGAAGTCGCGTTAGATTGCGGGTCAATATCAACAATTAAAACACGCTGACCGTGCTTTGCGAGGTATGCCCCCAAATTGATTGCGGTGGTCGTTTTTCCAACACCGCCTTTTTGATTGACAAGAGTGTATATGCGTGCCATGAACTATAAAACCTCCATCTGGCAAATTTGAATTTCTTCGTTGGTTGGGATACTTTTAAGCCCGCACCGTGTGATTGATTTAGAAGCCAAGCAAGTCGCAAAACGTGCAGATTCCCACGGATCACGCGTGCTGTGCAAACGGATAAAAAACGCTGTTGCAAAAATATCGCCCGCACCCATTGTATCGACCGCGTTTTCTTGAGGTGCGGGGAATCGGCGCAAATCATTATTCCAATAAAGTCTAACACCCTCTCCCCCTTCTGTGAGTGCGAGAATGCGACTGGCGAGAGAAATTTCTTCGATTAACTCCTCATCATCATTCACATCTTCCGCGCTCAGAACAGCGGCACTAGCGCGATTTAGGCTTGCTTCCGCCTGTGACCATTTTCTCGGCGAAACGCGACCATCCGCGTCCCAGCCGCGCAACCAACCTTGAGGTGTTAATCCCAGCAAGGTGGGCGAAAATCCCGCCGGTAATTGAGATTCTATCTCCTGCGCGATGGGGGCTAAATGAATAATTGCCGAACGCCGCCAATTTTCGGGGACTTGCTCATAATCAATCAACGCGGCGCGGTGGTGTAAAATTTGCTCGCGTTTATTACCCGTCACAAGATTCTCGAAAGTGGTTGTTTCTTCCGAAGGGATATTGATAATGCGAATATTCTCGAAAACGGCTAAATCCAAATCATCGGGATTAAAGCTACTCAAAATGCCCACGCGCAACCCTAGCGCACGCGCGGTGAGTGCGCTATAGGCTACAGTCCCGCCAAGGCGTGAGCCTGCGCGAGTGATGTCGTTAGCAAAATGACCGATAACAAGATAATCTATTTTTTTGAGGGGGGCTAAGTTGGGCATAAAGAGATTATACCTGAAAGAAGCGGCTGTGAAACATATTAATTGTAGTTGCTCAAAATATAGGGTGGTAGAACTGCATTGCATTTGAGAAAATGCGTTGTGGTTCAGAGAAAAT
>CAZERH010000034.1:0-12569 GCA_964515535.1 uncultured Anaerolineaceae bacterium | reverse complement strand
ACACCCACGTCTAATTTTCTTCCCACCCTGCATCAGTGATAAAATTAGACTAAAGTAACCCCTAAATTCATTCGCACATTTAGGAGCTTTCTTGTATAATACACATGTTCTAGTCGCTTCTTTGTTCTGAGAGGATATAAAAATGGATAATTTTATAACTACACTCCGTGAAAAGTTTCAAAATCCTATTCTTGCCGCTATCGTTGCGCTACTAATAGGTTTTGGACTCGGCTTATTCTGGGGCTATCAAGTAAGTCCGGTTGTCTGGTACGACACAACACCGGAACTGCTTAGCGAACCGCACCAAATCGAATATCTACGCATGACCATAGACTCTTTTCTCACCAACAGCGATACAGCCTTGGCTATGCAACGATGGCAAAATTTAGGACCCAAAGCACCGGAACGTCTTGATTCCATTAAAAACGCCCCCGGCTCACAAGACAAAGCCGCAATTGATGCCTTTGGCGTACTTATGAACGCAACCACACCGGCAACGCCTGAACCGGAAGCTGATCCCGACAAACCCGAACTTAGCCCAACACTAAAATATCTTTTCGTTGGAATCGGACTGCTAGTCATTGCCGTTGTCGGTTTTTTTGCCTACCGCCTGTTACGCACAGGCACTTCAAAAGGCGGCGTAGCAACCCCCGCTCAACAAGCCGCTAAAATTGCTCAGAGTGCTGAACAAACCGATTACTCGGCAATGGGTTTGGAAACCCCCATCACGCAATCCATGACAACCTATGTTGCCGGAGATGATTTGTACGATGAATCTTTTAGCATCGAATCACAAGCCGGAGAATTTATGGGCGAATATGGCGTTGGAATTTCAGACACAATCGGCGTAGGCGACCCCAAAAAGGTTACCGCCCTTGAAATTTGGCTCTTCGACAAAAATGATATTAAAACCGCTACAAAAGTATTAATGTCAGAACACGCATTCAACGACCCCGATATTCGTCAACGCCTAGAAGCCAAAGGCGAATTGGTCGTAGTCGGCGACAAAAAACAAATCATGCTAGAAACAGAAACGCTACAATTGCTAGTAACCGTTTCCGATTTTGAATACGGTTCCGGACAATTGCCCCCCAGCAGTTATTTCGATCGCACCACATTGGAACTCGCCATTTGGCCCAGAACTAACGGATAAAAATTAAAGAGCCGAGATTTTCAAATCTCGGCTCTTTTTTTGAGATTAATGGGATGCGCCGCGCGTGATTTAGGCTTGCGTACCGACCCCAAAAAGTTGTTGACTGGAGGCACGCAAGATAAGGTCACGCGCGGTGCGTCTCTTCATCCAATTACTTAAAGCAAAAAGCCCTCCTTCTCAAAAGAGAAAGAGGGCTTTTTCTTGGTCTATCTTACTCAATTTTTAATATCTTCACCTTAAATACACCACCGGGCGCGTTAGTCTCAACCACATCCCCCACACGATGTGTAAGTAAAGCTTGCCCAATGGGCGAGGCATTAGAAATTTTACCATTGCGCGGGTCGGCTTCCTTTGCCCCGACAAGGTGATAAACCTCGGGCGGGTAATCATCTTCCTGAATGGTGACATGCGCACCAACCGAGACAATATCTTTTGGTTTTCCGTCATTTTCAATAATAATGGCGTTGCTGAGAATATATTTCAGTTCCTGAATACGCCCTTCGAGAAAGGCTTGGTCTTCTTTGGCTTTATGATAATCTGCGTTTTCAGAGAGATCGCCCATTTCTATTGCAGAACGGAGCCGCTTGGCTAAGTCTATGCGTTTTGTGCTAATCATCTCATCGTATTCTGTTTGTAAACGGGCTTTTCCTTCAGCGGTGAGATAGGTTTCTTCTTGCTTTGGCATAATAATTCCTTGTTTTTATGGTTTGATGAATGGATCGAAAAGTTTGCGGTGTTCATCTACGGCGTAGCGATCGGTCATACCGGCAATATAATCGCAGGCGGTGCGTTCAAGGCTACGTTCTTCAATAAGAGCCTGAATATGCGCCGGTAAGATGGCGGATTCATCTACGTAGGCGTTGAAGAGATTGCCGATAATTCGTTCGGCTTTGACTGCCATTCGCACCACGCGGGGGTGGCGATATAGTTTTGCGTAGAGAAAATCTTTGAGCTCGCGATTGCGACGAATCATATCTTCGCTATGCCCAAGCACGTTATAAGATAGTTCTTGAAGGTCAAGAGGCGATTTTGCGCCGCTTTCTTTCAAACGCGTGTCTGTTGCTTGAATCACATCACTAACTTCGATCCCAACTAGATGGCGTATCATGCGATGGCGAGCCATATCATCTAAAATCGGGGCGCGCCAATTGAAGGTTTCGACAAGGATTTCCCACAAGGCAATCCCCTCAAGTTGGGAGGGGGTTATCATGCCTGAGCGAAGTCCGTCATCTAGGTCATGGGCGGTATACGCTAACTCATCTGCAACATTGGCAATTTGTGTTTCCAAGTTACCGCGTAAATCCGGATCGTAAGCAGACGCATCCGAAATATCATACTCCGATTCGTGCTTTACCATCCCCTCGCGAACTTCCCAAGTCAAGTTTAATCCGGGAAAATCAGGATAACGCTGTTCTAGCTTGGTCACAATTCGTACAGATTGTTTGTTATGGTCAAATCCGTTGTGGTCTTTCATTAATCGGTTAAGTGCAACCTCGCCAGAATGCCCAAAGGCGGGATGCCCCAAATCGTGTGCAAGGCAAATTGATTCCGTTAAATCTTCGTTGCCGCCAAGTGCGCGAGCAATAGTACGTCCAATTTGTGCTACTTCGAGTGTATGGGTTAAGCGAGTACGAAAATAATCGCCCTCGTAATTAATAAAAACCTGTGTTTTATATTCAAGACGGCGAAATGCGGTCGTATGCAAAACACGATCTCGGTCTCTCTGAAAAGCTGTCCTATAAGCGGGTTCAGCCCCGACATAAGCGCGTCCCTTCGAATTCCTACTACGCATCCCGTAGGGAGCAAGACTCCGGTCTTCTGTTTCTTCTAATTTTTGACGATCATAAAACATCGTTTCTCTCTTTTTAAGACAAGACATTGAATCTAGATCTTAAACTCCGGTATTACATAATAAGTAGAGACTTTGCTCTGCTACATAGGAAACAAAAATGGGGAACGCCTAGCGAATATCTTTGGCTTTTAGCCTATTTTAGACACCGAACGGGAGCGCAAGGGCTCCCGTTTCATTTATCCAATACGCTTATTCTACCCTATGCGCTAATTTCGTCAAGCAAAATTCAACTCCACCAGAAATACTAATTGAAAAATTTCACAAAATCTTTTGCCTCACCAAGCGCAATTCCCTTCACGCTACGGTCAATTCTTCTCAACAAGCCCGTAAGCACATTGCGCGAGCCAAATTCAAGAAAAACTTCCACGCCTTGCGAAATCATATACCGAACGGATTCCGTCCAGCGGACGCGGGAGGTGAGTTGCGCGCGTAAATCGGATTCTATTTCTGCGACACTTGAGAGGGGCTGTGCGCCCACGTTCCCGACTACAGGTAAACTGGCTTCCCTTATATCAACATCCGCGAGGGAATTGGCAAAATCGCGTTTAATCGCGTTCATCAACATTGAATGTGGCGCAATGCTAACCGCCAAAGGAATCGCTCGCCGCGCACCGGCATTTTTTGCCAACTCCAGTGCGCGTCTCAAAGCAGGTTCTGCCCCGGAGATAACTACTTGTCCCGGACAATTATCGTTTGCCACCTGAATAACTTCATCGGCTTGCGAGGCTTCGATACAAATTTTCTCCAATTCAGGGATAGATAAGCCCAAAATCGCCACCATGCCTCCCGGCGCAACTTCACCGGCGCGGCGCATCAACTCCCCGCGACGGCGAACAAGTTTCAAGCCATCGCGAAAGCTAATGGCGCGCGCGGCGCATAACGCGGTTATCTCACCGAGAGAATGTCCACTAAGGCACGCAGGTTCAAATTCGGGCATGTTCCGCTTAAAAACTCGCAGAGATGCTACGGAGTGAACAAAAAGCGCGGGTTGAGTATTAACAGTATCGTTTAAAGCATCCTTGTCATCCCGCATTATTTTTGAGAGTGAAAATCCTAAAATTTGGTCAGCTTCTTCAAATGTTTCGCGGGCAATGGGGTATGCGAGGGCGAGCTCCCTACCCATTCCTAAAATCTGCGAGCCTTGACCAGGAAAAAGAAATGCCGTTTTTTGAGGGGTAAGATTCATTTTTTCTCCTATTTCTCTACCCCCTTTAAAATACAAAAGAGCCGTTATAGTCTCGACTCTTTTGAAGATGCTAAACCTGATTATTTATCAGTATTAACTTCGATGACTTCGCGACCTTTGTAAAAACCACATTCGGGGCAAACGGTGTGTGGCAATCGTGCAGAACCACAATTTGTGCAAATGGTCAGATTACGGGCTTTGAGGGCATCGTGGGCGCGACGACGATCGCGGCGTCCTTTGGAAACTTTACGCTTTGGCAGGGGGGTCATGCGGCTTTCTCCTTAATACAAGCATCGGACATTGCCCGATGAGTTCGTTTTCTAAATAAGCGGGCTGATTATAGTGGTGTTGACTAGTGACGTCAAGCCCAATTTGTTGTACAATTCGAGGTATGGAAATCAAAATTGCAGGTTCAAAAGTTAGTAAATATGCTGTTTCAAAAAGCGGCGATACGCTTGAGATTATTGAGCGTCCAAACGGTGGTATTTCTGTTGTTTTGGCGGACGGGCAAACATCGGGACGAGGGGCTAAGGCTGTCTCAATGATGGTTGTTCGCAAAGTGATTGGGCTACTCGCTGAAGGTGTACGAGATGGTGCCGCCGCGCGCGCCGCATCTGATTATTTATACACGGAGAAGATGGGGAAAGTTTCTTCGACACTGAATATCGCGTCTATTGATTTGAAGACAAAAACAGTGGTTTTGACGAGGAATAACCCCGCGCCCACTTATATTTGTCATGGTGATAGATTAGATGTTTTGAAAACGGACAGTTCTCCAATTGGGATCGCGCGCAATATCCGCCCTGCCATCAGTGAGATAGCCTTGAAACCCGGGTTAACAATCGTTATCTACACAGATGGTTTAACACACGCGGGCAAACGTAGAGGGCAACCGATGGATATCAGTGCGGCTATTCAGGCGGCACTGGATGTTGAGAATCCACACCCACAAGAAATTGCCGATGTGCTTCTGGCACAGGCTGTGCGCTTGGATGACAATCGCCCCGCCGATGATATTAGTGTGGTTGTGCTTCGCGTTACCGCCGAAGAGGGCGATATTGTTCGGCGAATGAGCGTTGAACTACCTCTTGGGAATGTTTAAATTTCAAGAATGAAGAAAAGACAAGGGAGGTGGCAAGCCTCGTGGCGAGATACAAAGCTATTATTAAATGAATTTCGTATTCCCTTAGTTTTCTTCATAGCAACCATATTGGGTGGAGGAGCACTCTATCAAAAAATCGGCTTTCTCGTTGGCGAGCCTCTGCACGATTATTCGGAAGCCGTCTATTTAATTTTGACTTTGTCCTTTCTACAATCTAGCGGCGAGTTTCCTTCAAGTCCTTTTTTGGAGGCGTTTTACTTTATCATGCCAATTTTTGGTCTTGGGATACTCGCACAAGGTCTTGCCGATTTTGGCATTATGCTTTTTAATCGCAACGCGCGTAATAAGGAATGGGAAATGGCTATAGCATCTACCTTTGATAACCATACAATTCTAGTCGGCTTGGGGCATCTTGGGTTTCGTGTCGCCGAGCATTTGACTGATCTCGGCACAAATATCGCCTTCATCGAAGTTGACCCCAAAGACGATCTGGTTGATGCTGTGCGGGAGATGGGCATCCCTGTAATTCACGATGACGCTTCTCGACAATCAGCTCTGGAAAAAGCAGGCATCTATAAAGCACGCACAATCACCCTCTGTATGCAATCAGACGCTCTAAATCTTCAAATTGCTGTCAAGGCGCGCAAACTTAACCCCGAAATCAATGTTATTGTGCGTATCTTTGATGAAGAATTTGCCAAGTCAATCCAAGAACAATTTGGTTTCACAGCTTTTAGTTCAACAAGCATTTCTGCTCCGGCATTTGCCGCCGCATCAGCAGGGGTAGAGATTACACGCCCGATTACCGTGGAGGGAGAAGCCCTCAGCTTGGCAAAACTACAAATTATGCAAAATTCAGCATTAAAGCAAATGCCTGTTGCCGACATAGAAAGAGATTACGACCTAAGCATCGTTCTTTTGCGCCGCGGTGAGGAGGCAGATATGCACCCAGCCGGAATACGCGTTTTGCGAAAAAATGACGTGATCGCTGTTCTTGGCAATCCGGATAAAATCAGTTTAATTGTGCATGCCAATCATTAAGGAAAATCTTGTGGTCGGCGTTGTCGGTCCCTGCTCAGCAGGAAAATCGACTTTAGTAGCGGGGATGAAAAAACGCGGCATCGAGATCAAAGCCATTGCACAGGAACATTCCTACGTCAAAGATATGTGGAGACAATTAACCAACCCGGATATTCTCATTTTTTTACAAGTCTCGTACCCTGTAGCACAGGGGCGCAGAAAACTCAATTGGGGAATAAAAGAATATGAGACCCAACTACACCGGCTAAGAGATGCCCGTCAGCACGCTGATTTTTACATCAACACCGATACTCTAACACCCGAAGATATACTTAATGAAGTTCTCGAATTCATTAAAGACATGTCCGAAAAGATGCGTGATTTCCATATTTCGAATGACTCTCACTAACAAAATTCGTTTGCTGAAACAAAACCCTTAAGGTATAATGCCGTGTTAGTTCTCAAAGCAGAGGGCTATTTAAATTTTGCTATTATTCTATACAATCTGTGAGGAAAGTTTTATGTCAACTAAAAGAACCTATCAACCCAAAAAACGCCGCCGAGTGCGCGTGCATGGCTTTCGCCAGCGCATGAAAACCAAAGGCGGACGCAACGTATTAAAACGCCGCCGTCTCAAAGGTCGTCTCCGTTTAACGCCAACAGCCAACAACCACGTCAAGAAGACGCGTTGGTAGATTTATTCGCAAGACTAGAGCATTGGTCTGGCAGATCGAGTAAAAGAAGTGCTTGGGAGTACAGGTGCAACGAAAATTTCGCCTGACTCGTTCAACCGATTTCAAGCGGGTGCGGCATAAAGGAAAATCCTATGCCCACCCGCTCTTGGTGTTGATTGAGATAAATAATCAAGAAACACTGACAAAAATTGGCGTCACCGCAGGCAAAAGCGTAGGAAATGCTGTTAAACGGAATCGAGCCAAACGTCTAATTCGAGCCGCCGCGTGGAGTTTATATCCGCAAATGCGCTCAGGGCGCGATATCGTGCTTATTGCCCGCAAACCGATTATCCAAGTCAAAATGCCTTTAGTCCGCGACGCGTTGCATCAGCTTTTGCGACGCGCTGATTTATTAAATGAACTCTGAATTTTATCTCCCCGCTGAATATCCTGATGAGCCAAAAGTACGCGATTTACCACGCACTTTTGCGAATATGCCTCGCTTGGTATTATTAGCCTTTATTCGCCTTTACCAAAAAACTTTTTCACGCGCACTCCCTGCCGGAACTTGTCGCTTTTACCCCTCTTGCTCTCATTACGGGTATCAGGCAATTTATAAATACGGTGTGCTAAAAGGCTCGGTAATGGCGGTTTGGCGCGTATTACGTTGTAATCCTTTCAATGAGGGGGGGATTGATCCGGTACCCTAAAGTATAAAAACTCGACTACTTAAAAAATTATGAATACAAAAAAGATTTTTATCCTAACCGCGGCAGTGATTATTTTCACGCTCTTAAGCGGATGCTCTGCCGCCGCAATGCGCTCTAATTCTTGGCCCGGTTTGAGCGCAGATGCCGAAACAGCTTATCTCGCCAACGGCAGTTTGGTTTACGCCATCAATTTACAAAACGGCGGAGTAAAATGGCAGTATCCTGCTGACAAAGCGGATTCTAAAGAAGCCTATTTCGCTGATCCCGTACTCACCGAAGATGAGCAACTCATTCTCGCTAGTGCCGGAACAAACCACAGCCTCATCTCCGTAAACCCCGCCAGTGGATATTTAAATTGGTCTTTTGGCGATGCTGAAGGCACTTGGGTTGCCAGCCCTCTCGTTGTGGACGAAATTATTTACGCCCCCAACGCCGATGGCAAACTTTATGCCCTCGATTTAAACGGAAGTTTTCTCTGGGCAAAACACATCAGCGATAATGCGTTATGGGCACAACCTGTGAGCGATGGGAAATATCTTTACATCACTTCACTCGACCATCACGTCTACGCTTTTGATATGGAGAGCAAAGAGATTACTTGGGAAGTCGGGCTAAACGGTGCCATTCCGGGGCAAGCTACCCTCGATGAAAAGGGCGTGTTATATGTAGGTGCGCTCGATTCAACCATGACCGCCATAGACTCCCAAAACCAAAAAATTCTCTGGTCAACATCTCTCAAAGGCTGGGTTTGGGATGCGGCTGTCGTGGAAGGAAGTACCCTCTATGTCGGCGATCTTGAAGGCTATATTTATGCGCTAAACACAGAAGACGGTTCCGAGCTTAGGATACCGGCGCATCCCGATGGACCTATCACAGGCTCACCGCTAGTCACCGAAAACCTCACCATAGTAGGCACAGAATCCGGCTCAGTATATGCTTTTGATAAAGAAGGTGCCTCAATTTGGCAACAAAGCATCAATGGGAAACTGTATACAAATCCCGCACAGGGTGGCGAGTTGATTCTCATCGCCCCAATGGAAAACGAAAGCGATATCGCTCTCGTTGCTCTCGATTTTGACGGAAAACAGGTGTGGTCATTCACACCCCAAAAATAAGGAGACGCTATGTGGGATACCTACCTAATCATACCCATGACCAATGTTTTGCTCTTCATTTACGACATCATTGGACATAATTTCGGCATCGCCATCATTCTTTTCACAATCTTAATTCGCGCAATCACTTGGCCCCTCACCGCCCAACAGCTTAAAGGTACACAAGGGATGCAAGAACTCCAAAAAGATAAAGAATGGCTTGGCATTCAGAAAAAATATAAAAACGACAAAGAAAAATTAGCAAGCGAGCAAATGCGCATCTATAAAGAGCGCGGGATCAACCCATTTGGTTCTTGTTTGCCAACCATCATCCAGTTCCCGATTATTATCGGGCTATATCGCGCCATCATCACCTCTTTGGCGGCTACCCCCCTCTCACTGCTCAATCTCTCTCGTAACCTCTATTCATTTTTAGATGTCGCTCAAATCATCCCACTCAACAGTCAATTTTTGTGGATGGATTTAGGTCGTCCGGAGTCTATAGATATTTTCGGTTTCGCTTTCCCATCTTTAGCGGTTATCGTGGTCATCACCTCTTATATGCAATCCAAATTAATGACCCCTCCCTCAAACCCCGGTGACCAAAGCGCGGCAATGGGCAATATGATGGCAATTTATATGCCTTTCCTCATGGGCTATTTTGCCATGACCTTCGCCTCCGGATTAGCCCTCTATTTCATCACCAGCAACTTGCTCGGCATCGCTCAATATGCCATGATGGGAAAAGCCAACTGGCACAACTTGCTTCCGGGGAAAAAACAATAAAAATACCCTACTTAGCAATTTCATTCCTTAGCATAAAAAAAAGAGATTAAAATGTCAAAAGAAACCACCTTAGAAGTAATTGCCCCCAGCGTTGAAGAAGCTCTTCAACAAGGCTTAGAAGATTTGGGATTAACCGCGGCAGACGTTTCTGTAGAAGTACTTGACTCCGGCGGAAAAGGCTTTTTAGGATTAGGACAACGCGAAGTGCGGATCAAATTAACCGTCAACGGAGAAAAAGAAGCCGACCAGCAAGAGCAAGCCCAAAACAAGTCCGAAACTAACGTGGATTTGGGGCAGGACACCGCTAAAAAAAGCACACCTGCCAATCCCCAAGCTGATTCAGGCAATCCATCCGAAGAAGAAGAACCTTTATTAGAACGCTCAGAAGAAATTGTGAACAAACTTCTTGAATTAATGCACCTAGACGCACAAGCCACCGCCCGCTACGATGACCCCGACCGCGAAGGACGCAAATCCGTTTACCTTGACGTGAACGGAAAAGACCTTAGCGTCCTCATCGGCAAACGCGGAGAAACCATAGAAGCATTTCAGCGCATCGTTGCGCTCATAGTGAGCAAAGAAATGTCTCGCTGGGTGCGCGTTTCCATAGATGTGGAAGGACACCGAAGCAGACGCGAGCAACAGCTTCGGCGCATGGCAGAAAAAATAGCCCAGCAGGTTATCAAATCCGGTCGCAGGCAGAGCCTTGAACCCATGCCCGCCAACGAGCGGCGCATCGTACACATGGCATTGCAAGATAGCCCGGATGTGAAAACAAATAGCATCGGCGAAGACCCACAACGCAAAGTTGTAGTAGAACCGAAAAACTAAAACATAAAACCCTATTCACAAGAATAGGGTTTTTTCTTTCACATTCACTCCCAATTAGCACCATAAAGCAGTTATAATTCACCGAGAAATGACTGTCCCCGACCCCAAAACCCTCCCGAAAATTTTATATGTAGAAGACACAGCCGATTCACGTCTGCTCGTGCGCCGATTATTGGCACGCGACTATATTCTCCTTGAAGCCAGCAATGCCATAGATGGCATCAGTCTTGCCATGGATACCAACCCCGATTTAATTCTTCTCGACATCAATCTCCCCGACATGAGTGGCAGAGAAGTTGCTACGCGGCTCAGAACTCTTTTACCAAACACACCCATAGTCGCAGTGACCGCCGATATAACAGGCACAGCGCGCGAAAAAGCTCTCGTAGCCGGTTGTATCGGCTTTATGAGCAAACCCATAGACATAGATCATTTTAGAGATGAAATTAAAGCTTACCTAAACGGAAAACGAGAATACGTCCAAAAAGCCGAAGTTCATCTTAAAGCCTATCACCAAGAACTGGTCGAACACCTTGAGAAAAAAGTGCTCGAACTTACCAAGATGGCAGACCATAACAAATTTCTTGACACGCAAAACAAACTCGTCATTGCCGATATGCAGAGGCATCAACGCCTCCTCGAAGCCGCCGCCAGCGTTGGGCATAATATCACCTCCATTCTTGACCTCGATGAACTGCTCAAAACTACCGTTGATATTATTTGCAAAGAATACGAATTTTATTACGCGGGAATCTTCCTCGTAGACGAAACCAAAGAATGGGCGGTACTCCATGCTGGCTATGGCGAAGCGGGCAACAATATGATTGCCCAAAATCATCGCCTGCCTCTCGATGGCAACTCAATGATTAGCACCGCCATCCGCAATCAAAAAGCCGAAATTTCTGCTGATGTGGATGATCAAGAAAAACACTTTAAAAATCCGCACTTACCGAAAACTCGCTCAGAAATGGCTCTACCCCTCGTTGCCAAAAACAAAACACTCGGTGCCCTCTCCGTGCAAAGTGAAAAAGTGAACGCCTTTAGCAACGCCGATGTTTCTGCGCTACAAGGCATGGCAGACCAACTTGCCATCGCCATCCGTAACGCCCACCTACTGCGAGATTTAGAGACAGCCAACCAAGAGATTTTACGCACCAAAACTTTTGAAGCAATTGCTACTGCAACAGGAGAGGCGATTCACTGGGTAGGGAACAAAGCCGCACCAATTCCAGGAAGTGCGGGGCGCGTAAAAGAAGATCTAATCAACTTTGTAACCATTTTTAAGACACTTTTAGATTTACCGTCCAACCAGCGGGATTCACATCCCTTTGCGGAAGTAGCGCACGCAACTTTTGATTTGCTTGCCATCAACGGGCATGACCTGACCCAAACAACCGATTCGCTAAACAACCTCCCCGCCGAAAACCTGCCCATCATCGTAGACATCGAATCCACCCTCGAAGATTTGAGCATCATTGAGCAAAGTGCCGAGACCATCCTCAATATCAAAGAAGATTTGATAGGACCCGGGCGAATTTCAAAAGCAGAACCCTTCGACATACCGGAGCTTTTCAAAAACACCATTCTTGGCATGGGATTGCCCAAGGGCGTTATCAGTTCATCTCATACAAAGAATTTACCGCAAGCCTACGCAGACAAAGGTCAAATTGAGCGCGTCTTAATCAACCTCATAAAAAATGCTTGGGAGGCGTTGGGGAAAAGCGAGCAAGCCAAAATCCACGTTTCGGCGCGTCCCGCCGACGAGCAGGGATTTCTGCGGATCGAAGTCAGCGATAACGGTCCCGGCATCCCACCGGAAATCCTAGAAAAAATTTGGGTATCCTTCTTCACCACCAAAGGCGACCACGGCGGCACCGGGCTGGGATTATCCGCCTGCATGGAAATTATCTCCCAATCCGGCGGGAAGATTTGGGCTGAAAGCAAAGCAGGTGAAGGGGCAACTTTTGTGATTTTGTTGCCTGTGCAGAAACAAATAATAAATACGCAAGAAAAAACTGTACTAGCTACCTGACGGTTTCAAAATACTTTATTTTTGTCTCACGCCAAGCCGCAAAGACGCAAAGTTTTTAAGTTTTATTTGCATTTTGAATGCTTACGCAAGCCATTTTTCTGCAAATTTGTTTGGGAATACTCATAAACA
>CAZERH010000033.1:0-12626 GCA_964515535.1 uncultured Anaerolineaceae bacterium | reverse complement strand
CTTTCTGATTTTTAGCGGTTCTGCTGAGTCTAAATGCTTTTGCATCAGCGACAAAACTATAAGAATCGTCTACACATTCAACGTCTGCCGCATCGGCGCGTTCTTTTAGAACAAGACTATTTAAGGAGAAGGCTTCATGGATGACGACATCAGTATATTTTGAGTAGAGTTTTTCTTCACTAGAGTCGCGCTTATATTTTTCAGGAATTGCGCCGCATAAGCGTAAATGCCCTAAAAGAGCGTTAAGTCCTTCTTTTTCTATTCCCGCGTGTAATCCCGTTTCAACTTTTTCGGCATCAACACCAAAACTACCACTCAGGCGACTAATTTCATCTACCCAGTATCTTCGTTTTTTTATTTGTTTGGAGGTGATTATTTTATTCGGCATATTTTTCTCTTGGGTTACTCTCTCATGTGTTCATTATACCTTTTCTTTTGCGTTAATCTTTATACTCTCATCAACAACTTTTTGAACCCGATATTCTTGCAGGGATTTCTTACGCGGGGAGGAGTTCTACGAAGCAGTAGCCGACTATCTCGCCGCTGGGATTGATGATTTCTGCGAGTAACTCGAAATAGGCGAGGTTCATTTGTCCGTCCATGACTTAGAAAAAATGCCAATCGAAACGTTGAATCTAAACAACAAACTAAGGTGCGTTAATTTTAGGTGCGATACAGGACTGGTTTAGCCAATTCCCAGAAATTCAACTCAACAGCATGAATAAAAACATATACCATCTGATAAAAAAAGTGATATTCTTAGGAAGTTGGCAGTTAAAAATTTGCACAAAAAACAAGAAAGCTTTCTCTTTCGTGTTTCTTGGTGCTCTTTGTGTTTAAAACCTTTGAGGCTTCGGCTTATCAAGTTAAGAAACAAAAAAACAAAAGGAAGGTTTATGTCTCAAAAAAAAGATTTTCTCCTAGACCCAAATATCGTATTTCTCAACCACGGCTCTTTTGGTGCTTGCCCCAAGCCTGTTTTTAATATCTACCAAGAATGGCAACGCGAATTGGAACAACGCCCGATCGAGTTTCTCGGTAGACAAGCGATTCCTTTGCTCGCAAAATCACGTCAGAAATTAGCCGAATATCTCCACTGCCGCGCGGATGATTTAGTCTACTTCCCCAACCCCACTACCGCGATAAATATGGTCGTCCGCAACCTAACTTTAGAGATTAGCGATGAAGTTTTGACCACAGACCACGAATATGGCGCAATGGATAGAACTTGGCAATATATTTGTGAAAAAAGTGGTGCAAATTATGTGCAAAGGCATATTCCCCTTCCCGTCACCACCCATGCCGATTTTGTAGAACACTTTTGGCAAGGTGTCACGTCTAAGACAAAGATTATTTTTCTCAGTCATATCAGCAGTGCCACTGCGCTCGTTTTTCCCGTTACCGAGATTTGCAAAAGAGCACGCGAAGCCGGGATTTTGTGCATTATTGATGGTGCACACGCACCCGCACAAATTGACCTTGATATAGAAAAAGTAGGCGCAGATATTTACGTTGGTGCGTGCCACAAATGGATGATGTCGCCGAAGGGCGCGGCATTTCTGCACGCGCGGCGAGAAGTGCAAAATTGGCTCGATCCGCTGGTGGTAAGTTGGGGCTATGACGCAGAAACAGGCTTCGGGAGCGGAAATCGGTTTATTGATTATCACGAATGGCAGGGGACGCGCGATATTGCCGCGTTTTTGTCCGTCCCCGCGGCAATTGATTACCAACGGGAGCAAGATTGGGGTCACGTTCGTTCCCGATGTAGAAATTTGCTGGGCGTTGCGATGGAAAAAGTCCAAACCCTCACCAAAATCCCGCTGATTATGCCAAATCCCAAAGAATGGTTGGGGCAAATGGCTATTCTCCCCCTCCCCAAAAACGTGGATGGCGCGAATTTGCAAAAACGGCTTTACGATGAATATCAGATTGAAATTCCGCATACGCGCTGGGGGGAGCAATCTTTTTTGCGGATTTCAATCCAAAGCTATAATACGGAAGAGGAAATCGACTATTTCGTGAAGGCTTTAGGCAACTTATTAGGTAATAGTGGCGCGGTTGAGTAGCTACTGCACAGCGTTTTTGTGCGGAGGCGTATCGAAATCCGAGCGGATTTTTCACACATCCTGTTTCGATACGAATGACGATAATGCCCTCATTCTACCCAACCTCCGCTATTGTTTAACCTTAAAAAGAAAAAGCGTGGATGATTTCATCCACGCTTTTTTTACTATTTCTCCAGCACCATTTCCATCAATTTTTGGATGCGCTCAGCCATGCTCGAGGGGTCGGGATGCAAGCCCTCAACCAGCAAAGTGTTGTCGTAAATTTGCTCGATGATTTCTTTTTGCAAATCAGCCGCAACGCTTTCGGCAAGCAAACTTTTCAAGATGCTATGCGAAGGATTTAGCTCTAAAATTTTCTTCGGAACATCATATTCTTTGCCCAAATAGCGATAAACGCGTTGCATTTCAGGGTTTAGGCTATCATCCGGGTCAACCAGCCGCGCAACCGATTTTGAGAGTCGATTGCTGGCGCGGACATCGGTGATGCGCTCGCCTAAAACGTCTTTGAAGCGTTCGAGAAGCGTGGCAAATTCATCATCGGGGATTTTTTCCGCCTCGCTCTCCTGTTTACTTGCTTCCGTTATGTCAACATCTGCCTGTGCGACATTTTTTAGCTCATGCTCTTTATACTTATTAAGTCCAATAAGCATAAAGGCATCCATCGGTTCGGTTAGTAGAAGGACTTCGGTGCCTTGCGATTGAAAATAATCTAAATGCGGACTAAGCAAAACAGATTTCGGGTCATCACCGACAATAAAATAAATTTCTTTTTGCTCTTCCGGCATTCGTTCCACATAATCAGCTAACGAAGACCATTCTTCCGGATGCAAATTTGTTTTAAAACGCAATAAAGGTTGTACTTTTTCGGTCGTTAATGGCTCAGACGCGATGCCCTGTTTCAAGAAAACGCCAAATTCTTCCCAGAAGTTATTATATTTTTCGGGTTCTTTCTTGGCTAGTTTTTCCAACTCGCGCATAACCTGCCCCGTGACAATCTTCTTCAGGCGCGGCATCAAACCACTCGATTGCACTGTCTCACGCGAAACATTTAGGGGCAAATCTTCCGAATCGACCACGCCTTGCACAAAACGCAGATATTCGGGCAAGAGGTCTTTATTATATTCATCAATCAAGATATTACGGGAGTAAAGTTTTAGCCCGTCCTCTTTGCGGGCGGAAAAAACACCCCGCTCGCCTTTGGCAGGAATATATAAAAGCGCAAAAAGTTGCACAGGCGCATCGGTTACGGCGTGAATGTGAAAAAGCGGCTCTTCAAATTCCATCGTCATTTGGCGGTAGAAATCATTATATTGCTCGTCCGTGATTTCATCGCGCGCGGTGCGCCAAAGCGATGTTTGGGCATTTGCCTGTTCTTCGCTCTCGCCAACATAAATGGGGAACCCGATATAATCGGAGTGTTTTTTAATCACCGCGTTCAAACGATATTCTTCGGCAAATTCAGCGGAATCTTCTTTTAACTTGATTTCAATTTTTGTCCCGCGTTCTTTCATCTCGGCAGAAGTGACTTCGAAATTATCTTCGCCCGTGGCATACCAACTCACGGCTTTCGCACGCGGTTTATAAGAGCGAGATGTCACACGCACCCATTCTGCCGCCATAAAAACGGAATAAAAACCTACGCCAAATTGACCGATAACTTGTGCTATATCTTCCTGTGAGGCTTTGGTCGCCTCAATAAAGTTCCGCGCCCCCGATTGGGCAATCGTGCCGAGATTTTCAATAATCTCGTCCTTGGTCATGCCAACCCCCGTATCTTGGATGGTTAACATCCGCTCATCTTTATCAGCGGTGATATGGATATTCAACTCCACATCAGCATCAAGCACATTCTGATTCGTTAGCATCTCAAAATGGACTCGGTTGAGCGCGTCGGACGCATTTGAGAGCAGTTCCCGTAAAAAGACCTCTTTATCTTTATATAAAGAGTGAATCAAAATATCAAGCAATTGTTTGGTTTCAGCTTTAAAAGTAAATGATTGTGCATTTGTTTTTTGATTGTCGGTCATAGTAGCCTCCAGATAAAATCTATTTCAGATTTTATCAAAAAATTAGGCATAGTTTCATAGGAAGAATATTAACGAATAAAAGGGGCGACCGGTCGGTCGCCCTACGCGTAAAACCTATTGCATAAAATATGACAGAACACTTCCTTATCCCCTTGCAACCTTTCCTAGCTTAGAGTATCCTTCTTTTGGGAGTGGATAAGTCCCGGTGGGCTTCCCGGTCTTCAACATCGGTGATGGGTCGCGTTGCGAGCCGTGGTGGGTTCGACTCCCATGCACTCCCGCCTAAAGAAAAAAACGTAAAACGTAAAGCGAGAAAAAGAAGTTTTACGTTTTACGTTTTTTTTCCACACCCTCTTCCACCGGTTGACTGATATTTTTTTAACGCAAAGGTCACGAAGATTCTCTAAGAAAAAACTCAAAAATCTCTTACCCCCGCCTAACCCGCATTCTGTTTTTCAGTTTCTCATCCTTTCCTTTATGTTTTTTTTGTGTACTTCGTGTTTAAAAGTTTTGTCAATCAGCCCTATTCTGTATTCTCCATTTAAAATTCCAAACTCACTATGCCTCTTCCTGAAACCGAAATTCTCAACGCACTTGTTGCCAAAATCTTCACAGTCTCAAGCATCACCCACGGAGATACCAAACGCGGATTTGTCGCCACCTATCGCGGTCATCTGTTGGGAGACGATTCTGCCACCGCGTACGACCAGTTAGCAGAAGAACTCGCCCCCTATAAACTCACCCCGCTCTTCCAAACAGAAAAAGACACGCAAATTATTATTCTCGTTCATGAAGTCCCCCCGCCGCAATTACCCAATATCACCATCAATATCCTCTTCTTTCTCGCCACTTTACTGAGCGTTCTCTTTACGGGCGCAATTTTCAAATCAACACTCCCCGAAAACACCGGACTAATCATCCTGCTAAAAGACGCACTTTTTCATATCTGGCGCGGTATACCCTTTGCGCTAAGTTTATTAAGTATTCTTCTCGCTCACGAATTCGGGCATTACCTCATGGGACGTTACCACAATACCAAAGTCACGCTCCCCTTCTTTTTGCCGCTCCCCTACCCCTTTAGCATTCTTGGCACATTAGGCGCGTTCATCCAAATGAAAGAACGCCCGAAAAACAAACGCGTCCTCTTCGATATTGGGCTGGCGGGACCCCTCGCCGGATTGGTAATTGCAATCCCCGTGCTTCTCTACGGACTCTCCCTCTCCAAACTCACCCCTCTCACGGGATCAGGAATGCTCGAAGGCAATTCCATTCTCTATTTGCTCTCAAAATACGCCGTTTTCGGCAAATTGCTCCCTGAACCCGTCAGCTATAATGGTGTCGCCCCTTTTCTTTATTGGATACGCTATCTTTTCACCTCACAGCCCCCCCCAATCGGTGCGCTAGATGTGCAGGTACATAATATCGCTTGGGCTGGATGGGCGGGACTCCTCGTCACCTCCCTCAATATGATTCCCGTAGGCACTCTCGATGGCGGACATATTATCTACAGCGTCTTTGGCAAAAAAGTAAAAAAACTTGTGCCAATTATCCTCACCGCCCTCATCCTACTCGGTTTCGCGTGGGAAGGATGGTGGCTCTGGGCGGGGATGCTCTACTTCTTAGGACGCAAACACGCCGAACCTCTCGACCAAATCACCGAACTCGACCCAACACGACGTAAATGGGCTCTCTTTGCTCTTATCGTTTTTATTCTTGTTTTCATCCCCGTTCCTCTGGTAATTTATGGCTAGAACTCGCGTTTTTCTCCTCCTCATATTTCTTCTCACGGCTTGCCAACCTACGGCTACGTCTGTAACTTCAACCCCTCTCTCAGCAACCGCAACCAAATCCCCGCCCCCCACAGCCACGCCCATTCCGGTGAGCTATTTTGAGGTTACAGCCGAAGATCTCAATGGCATAGAAATTAAAGTTTGGCACGCCTGGTTCGGTGCTTCCGCCGCACTCTTCGATTCGCAGATTAATAAATTCAACAAAGAAAATCCTTGGGAGATAAAAGTTAGTACAGCGTATCAGGGAAGCTATAATATGCTCTTCAATGCAGTAGCAGAGTCATCAGATACGGCGGAACGCCCCCAAATTATAGTTGCTCTCAGTGAACAAGCATCGGTGTGGCGTGAACAGGGAACCGTTAAAAACCTGACCCCCTACATAGATGACCCCATTTGGGGCTTCACCCTCGCCGAAAAAAATGATATTCCCACCGTCTTCCTTACTCAAGATCAATATAACGATGAGCAGATTGCCCTCCCCGCACAACGCACCGCGCGTTTCCTCCTCTATAATAAAACTTGGGGAGAAGAACTCGGTTTTACTGCGCCCCCCCTCAACTTTGATGAATTTGAAAAGCAGGCTTGCTCTGCCAATAAATTTATGCGCACCGACCAAGACCTCGAAAACGATGGCAAAGGCGGCTGGATAGTCGATTATGATTCAACCGCCGTCCTCGCTTGGATGCTCGCATTTGATGGCGGACCTCTTGACGATAATAACGCCTATCAATTCATCAGTGATGAAAATATAAACACACTGAAAAACCTAAAAAATCTATACGATAGAGGGTGTGCGTGGCTCTCTACAGCCAACACCCCCTACGAACAATTTGCGACGCGTTCGGCACTCTTCATCTCAACAGGCATGGACGAATTCCCCGCAGTGAGCAGAGCCTTTGCAAACGCCAACAGCCGTGATGAGTGGACAGTACTCCCCTTCCCCGGCGAGAAACGGAGCACGCTAGTTCCCTATGGCACATCCTACACGCTCCTCGAAACGGAAGATGATGCAGAAGCACTCGCCTCGTGGCTCTTCATCAAGTGGATGCTCACGCCCGAAAACCAAGCCAAATCCACAAAGAGTACCGCCCTCTTCCCACTCCGCATCTCCTCACTTAAGTTATTATCCGATTATGAAAAAGATAATCATCATTGGAGGCAAGCGGTTAATTTAATTTCTCTGGCAGAAATCCAACCGCAACTGGCTTCGTGGCACAAAGTTCGCTATCTTTTAGGAGATGGCTTTGAATATGTTTTCCGTTTTGATGTGCAGGCAGGTTCGGTTGCCGCAATTTTGGCACAAATGAACACCACTGCGCAAGAATTGAGCGAGTAAAGGAGTTCCTCATGAAAAAATTAGGTATCCTCACCGGTGGCGGAGATGCCCCCGGGCTAAATGCTGTTATTCGTGCGGCAGTTAAAACCGCTATTCGTAGCTATAATTGCGAAGTAATCGGCTTAAAAGACGGCTACGATGGTTTTCTTGCCCCTAACGGCATCGTCCCGTTAGCGTTGGAAGACGTACGCGGCATTTTGCCACGCGGTGGCACCATTTTGGGGACAGCCAATCGCGGCAACCCCTTTGCTCGTGAAGTTATGCGAAACGGAAAAAAAATTATCATAGACACATCAGATGAAGTTATCGCGGCAATAAAAAAACAAAATCTGGATGGTTTGATCGTCATCGGCGGAGACGGAACATTACATATAGCTCACGAACTTTTCGATAAAGGCGTACCGGTGATTGGCGTGCCGAAAACCATCGACAATGATGTGGGCGGAACGGAAGTGACCTTTGGGTTTGATACCGCGCTGGAAACAGCGACCGAGGCAATAGACAAATTGCACACGACCGCAGAATCTCACCATCGCGTCATGGTGCTCGAACTGATGGGGCGAGATGCCGGCTTCATCGCCCTCCACGCGGGCGTAGCCGGTGGCGCAGATGTCATCCTAATCCCCGAAATTCCTTTTCGATATGAAGCGATTATAGAAAAAATCAAACGCCGCGTCCAAAACGGGCGACATTTCAGCATTTTAGCGGTTTCAGAAGGTGCAAAACCCATTGAAGGAAAGCAAATTTACTCGCGTACGGGAAATGAAATTTACGTCCCGCGTTTGGGCGGAATTGGGCAACAAGTCTCGGAATATATTGCCGAGCATACCGAGCAAGAAACACGCGTTACCGTGCTGGGACATATTCAACGCGGCGGAAGCCCAACTCCCTTCGACCGTTGGTTGGCTACACGCTATGGAGCCGCCGCAACCCGTCTCGCTGAAAAGGGCGGATTTGGGCGCATGGTAGCCCTTCGAAATGGGCGTGTAGAAAGTATTCCACTGGCTGAAGCCCTCGCCATTCCCAAACGCGTAGATTTGAATGGTGATGCCATCCGCACCGCGCGAGATTTGGGCATCTGCCTTGGAGATGAAGAATAGATACTGAAAAAAACTCGAACTTAAACCAAAAAGCCGTCCGTTACCGGACGGCTTTTCTGTTGCGTGCGACGGCATCCTTATCGAAGATCGAGGAGGGATGCCGCCACACTAAATCTGGTTCTGTCATTCATAGGCACCACCTCCTCTTTTTATGAAATAGCAATTTAAGGCAGACTTTCCTGCTAAAAAAGTATGGCATAAATTGAGGGGAAAGTCAAATGAGAAAAAAATGAGTTTTTCTTCATTTTATAAAATGATTATCCAGAACTGCTCCTATTCTCCTAAAGATTGGCAAATGGCTTCGCCTGCTTGTACAATGCCCATGATGTCTCTATCTCCGCTAAATTCGAGCTTGACCTCTCCCATAACTTGCATTGCCTCTTCGCAATAATTTTCTTTGGGGCGACTAAGTGCGGCGAGAACTGAACCATAAGTATAATAATAAACAACGGTGTTGCCTGAGAGCGTTAACCCCACAACCGCGGCGGGTTCATCGTTAGGACCGCATCCACCGCGCCCATCGCAGGATTCTTCAGCGGTACAGCCGCGAATCGCACATTTCAAGGCGGGAATTGCGCCCTCATAATTGCGCGATTTGAAGAAAACAATGCCCAACTGCCCGTATATATCTGCGTTAGCGGGATCAATTTCTAAGGCTTTCTGCACATTTCGAGCGGCAATAAAATACTCCCCTTCTTGGGAATAAGTTTTGGCAATGGAAAGATAAGGAATTGGGTCTTCTATACCCAACTGCTCGTTAAGACGCGCCGCTTTGGCGAAATACTCTAGCGAACTCTCGTAAAGTTGAGTGCGGGTTTCGTCATTTTGACTGCCAAAGGCAAGACGGCGATAGTTTGCTCCAGCTCGGAGATATAAAAAGGTTAGATTGGGGGAAATTTCCAGTGCTTTGTCGTATTCCTGAATAGCTTGGTTGTATTGTCCAAAAGATTCCAGCACGTATGCGTAAATGCGATGTACGTCCATCAGATTATCGTCTATTTCGAGGGCTTGGAGAACGTATTGCTCGGCTTGATTCCATTTTTGCTCGTCTACTAAAATTTCGGCGTAAAAGGCGAGAGCAAGCGGATTCTGATTGTCTAATTGAAGGGCGCGAACGGCTTCTTGCTCGGCTTCGAGGAGGTAGTCGGCGGCTTGGTCTTCACCGAAAAGGATGGTGTTTGCGTTCCAATCTAGCACAAAGGCACGAATAGCGTGGGCGGCACTATCGTCTGGAGACAATTCTACTGCTTTATCAGCGGAAGCAAGCCCCTCTTGGAGTCGGGCGCGCTGTTCTTCGTCTGTTGTTAAAAGAGCTGATGAGTAAACTTGAATTCTGGCTAATTTTGCCCAAACTTCTGCATTGGTTGGGTCTACTCGGGCGGCTTCTACATACGCGGTGATAGCAGAATCTAGTTTTCCCGCTTCAAATTGAGCATCTCCTTCGAGTGCATAGGATTGAGCAACGCGCGTGGGCGTGGGCGTGGGTGTAAATGGACGCGCTATTTTTCCCTGTTCTACTTGCTTTACTAACCATACGCCCCCCATAATTAAAACTAACAAAATAAAAATGCGATAGGGGTTGGTGGTGGGTTTGCGAAAAAAAATATCGGATTGGCGTTTCATGCTTCTGGAGTGGGCGTCTCTTCTTCTTGCGGCACAGGCGTATCGGTTGAGTGGAGATTTTCTTGACAGAGATTAATTGCTTCTTGCGCGTTATAAACGGCTAATTCGTTGCTGGGAATAGTGCCTATAATTTGCTGGGAAATTTGGAGAGATTCGCCACAGCGGTTGAGACGTGCGAGTACTAGCGCATAAGTGAAATAGTATTCAGCCGTGCGTGTATTATTATTGAGATTTAGTGGTTCTATAGCCAGATCTTCGCCAAGTGTGCCTCCGTATACAGCTAAAGACAATGATTCTGCCGATTCCACCCATTGAAAATTATGATAATACATTACACCCAAATTGCCGTGTGCGTTAGCTTGCGTGGGCGCATCTTTAACCGCTTGTTCTGCATATTGCACAGCTTTAGCATATTCTCCGATTGTGGCATAGGTGCGCGAGATAAAGAGGTCGGGCAAGGAATCGGCAGGATTAAGAGCGTTTGCGCGAGTAAATTCTTCAATTGCCTTATCGTAAACGCCGAGCGCACGGTAATTGCGCCCAAGCGAGAGGTGAAGATCGGGGATGTTTTCGTTGAGCTTAATCGCCGTTTCATATTCTCGGATAGCTTCTTCGTAATTGGCGGTGCTTTCTAGCACATAAGCGCGCGCTCGATGGGATTCCATCATATTTGGGGCAATGCTAAGCGCAACGCGAGATTCTTCTGCCGCAAGTTCTATCGAATCAAGAGGACCTGTACCGGCATAATAAGAATCCGCAAGAATTTCGGCATAATAAGCGTGAGCAAGGGCATTGTTGGGATCAAGTTCGAGGGCGCGTTTAATCGCGGCTTCGGCAGGCAGATACTCTCCGGAAAAATCAAGTGCCCACGCACGCACAGCGTGCGCAGTCGAATTATTCGGATTGAGCAATAACGCTTTCTCTGCATTCGTCTGAGCTTCTTCATATAACCCGATAAAAACCTGCGCTCGCGCCATAGCAATATAAGCCGAAGCATCGTTCGGGTCGGAGCGAATCGCTTCTTGATACGCGTCAATCGCCTTAACCAATTTGCCTTGGTCAAAATAACTTTCTGCATCAGCAATAAATGATTCAGGTGCGCGAGTAGGGGTGGGCGTATCAATCCACGGCGGAACAACTTCGGGGGCAACATAACGATTAAAATAGCCCACAGAAAAAATTGAAATAATTAAAACCGTAACCCAAAACCAATTAATACGCCGTCTTCGGCGTGTCATAGACCATTTGTTTTTTTTCAAATACATATTTGCATCTTACCATTGGTGATGAATGGGCGCAATGTTTACAGAAAGTTTTTTTGCCTGTTTTGTGTGCACCCAATCTGCTTATTTCTAAAAGATTAGACGATATATGTTGTATACTTGTTCCTATATCCCCTCCCCCAAAAAAAGGAGAAAACAAATGAGAACTATACTTTTTCTACTCGGCGTAATCGCAGGCTGGCTTCTAAAAGACAGCAATTGGAAAGAATGGTTGGAAAAAATTAAGAGCTATTTTGAGCCCCAGCAAGCCCCTGAACCGAAAATTCACCTCTTAGAGGAAAAAGCAGAAGAAGTCTTCGCCGACCCGCTAGAAAAAATAAAAGGCATTGGTCCCGTCATCAAAGGTAAACTTAACGATCAAGGCATTTTTACCTTTGCTCAACTCGGCGCGCTCAGCCCTGCAAAATTAGAAGAAATTGTAGGCGCAAGCATCAAACGCTTTGCCGATGAAGAAGAAATCATCCGCCAAGCTCAAGAACTCACTAAATAGCCAATGCACTTCGACCTCTTCACCCTGCTCCCCGAAGTTTTCCCGCCCTACCTCAACAGTAGCATGATGAAACGCGCCCAAGAAAAAAACTTGCTCAGTTTCGACATTCATAATATCCGAGATTGGACGCACGACAAGCATCATGTCACGGATGATAATCCCTACGGTGGCGGGGGCGGGATGATTATGAAACCCGAACCTATTTTTGAAGCAGTGGAAGATGTAATCGGATCACCGCCCGATTGCCCCATAATCTTGCTGACTCCGCAAGGGCGCATTTTTAATCAGGATGACGCCCAACGCCTCGCGCGTGAACCCAAACTTGCTTTGCTCTGTGGACGCTACGAGGGGCTAGACGAGCGAGTGCGCGCCCATCTGGTCACAGACGAAATTTCCATTGGCGACTATGTACTCACTGGAGGCGAATTGCCTGCCCTGATTCTTATTGACGCGCTAACACGCTTAATCCCCGGGGTGTTGGGTGCGGAAAATGGCGCAGAAAACGACTCCCATGCTATGGGATTATTGGAGGGCGCACATTACACCCGTCCCGTTGAGTTTCGGGGCTGGGAAGTTCCGGCTATTTTGCGCTCCGGTGATCACGCTAAAGTGGCGCAGTGGCGGCGTGAGCAGGCATTGCTCCGCACCTTTGAACGCAGACCGGAAATGCTCACAAAGATAACACTCAGTGAGCAAGATAAGACTTTTTTGGCAAAAATAGCACAAAAAAAGACGTAAAAGGGGATGAGGGAAAATGGCGAAAAATGCTTTTTGCCTCAACACGGTTGATGAAACGAAAACAAGCCGGAGTTCACGCGCGTAGCGTTGTCCGACATCCCAAAAACAAACGCTATCGGGAATAAAATTCCGATAATCAGAGCCCCCCGTTCCTTTGAAAAGAGCGGGGGGCT
>CAZERH010000032.1:0-12651 GCA_964515535.1 uncultured Anaerolineaceae bacterium | reverse complement strand
TTTGATTTGTTGGCGTAACAAAGTGATTTTACGCTAACGAACATGTAATAAAAGAACCCGTTTCCTTGAAGGAATGGGTTCTTCTATTTATCAAATTTTACTAGCCACCTGACACTTTTATTTTTAGGCTGGTTGAGCAACTCAAAGCGGAGCAAAGAGCGTATCGAAACCCAGAATTTTGCTACTTTTACTCATCTGTTGGTTTCGGTCGCGCAGCACTCAACCAACGAACGTTTCTTTTTAGAAAACTGTCAGGTAGCTAAAAAGCAGAATCCACTCCCTATCCCAGAGCCGATTTCATCCGCTCTAAACCTTCCACCAGAGTCTCACGCGGGCAACCAAAATTGAGACGCACAAAACCTTCCCCACCGGGACCAAAGCTAGCACCCTCATTTAGCGCAATTTTTGCTTTTCGCTGGAAGAATTTATAAGCCTTTCCTTCGATTTTGCCATTTTCTATCAGTTCGCTAAAATCTAACCAAGCCAAAAAAGTTGCCTCGGGATTTGAAACGCGCACACCGGGGAAATTATTTTTCACATAATCCACCAAAAAATTACGATTATCCGTAAGGTAAGGAAGCAACTCTGCGAGCCAATCATCACAAGCACCTGAAAATGCCACTTCCGATGCAATATGCCCTAAACTATTGGTATGAAAAGTGAGGATATCTAATTCGGTTATAAACTTCTCACGGATTTCTGCATTTTGTATGATTGCAAAACCTACAAAAAGTCCAGCCACGTTAAAAGTTTTGCTCGCCGCAACAAGCGTAACGGTACGTTGTGCGGTTTCAGGAGAAATTGCCGCAATCGGGATATGTTTATTGCCATCCAACAGCAATTCGCTATGAATTTCATCGGAACAAATCAAAATATCTTCACGCTCGCAAAGTTCGGCAATGCGGGTGAGTTCTTCGGCACTATAAATCGTACCGGTCGGGTTATGCGGATTGCAAAGTAAAAACATGCTCGTTTTCGCATTTTCTGAGTGAATGGCGTTCTCAAAAACATCCCAATCAATTTCGTGATGCAAAGTATGCCCGTGTATCACTTTTTTCAACTCCGCAACCTGCATTACGGTCTTGGTGTTTTTTTGCACCTTCATAAAGGGGAAATAAACCGGCGGTTGAATGAGAATTCCCTCGCCCGATTGGCAATGAATACGCGCCGCAATGTTGAAACCGGTCACCAAGCCCGGCACGGGGATAACATCAGCGGTTTTTACGTCCCAGTTATACAATTTTTGCATCCGCTCGGCAACATTTTTTTTGAGTTGCTTGGTGGGAAATTCATATCCTAAAACGCCATGCTCCAACGTGCTTCGGAGCGCGTCTAAAATGGGCGCGGGGGATTTGAAATCCATGTCGGCGACCCACATAGGCAGAATTTTCTCAGGAAAAGCATTCCATTTGACAGAATTGGTAGTACGGCGATTGATAATTTGGTCGAATTTGGATGACATATTTTTTCCTTTAGATTGAAAGATTTTCTAAAATTATACTGGATAAAATAAAAGGCACGCGCGCGTTTTGGGCTGGCTTGTCGAAACCCAAGCCGGACGCGCGGCACGCGCGTTGTGCGATTCCCGCGGTTGCGCAAAAAAAATGTTGACTATCGGCACGCCGGTTCAAATCACGCTCGTTGCAGTTATCTTCATCTAAGAATTTTTCCGGTTTGGGATTCCAATACTCAGCCGGTTGCGCCAACTAAATCGTGCATCCATTTTCGAGAACGGTAACGCCGAAAGATGATGAATGCCTTGACTATTTCTTCGCTAAAAACCAAGAGATAAACGCCGTAAACGGGCAAATTTAACACAAATCCGCCAATCAATGCCGCGGGGACTCCAATTACCCAAATTGAGAAGATTTCCATAAACATCGCAAAACGTGTGTCGCCGCCCGCGCGTAAAACACCAACAAAGAGAATAAAATTGATTGAACGTAACCAAAGCCCTAAAGCGAAAATAATGAGTAATTTATTTACGTTCTCGGCAACTTCGTTGGAAACTTCATATAAATTGATAATTGGGGCGCGCAAAAGAAGAATGGCTATCCCCAATAAAACAGCTAGCAAGACAATTATCATTAAAAATCGGCGGCTATATTCAAAAGCAAGTTCTATTTCGCCTTCTCCGATTTTATTGCCAACCATAATTGCGCAAGCGTTGCCCAAACCGATGAAAAGCACAAAGGCGATTTCTTCTATGGAGGCGTTAATTTGCACCGCCGCAACCGCTCCGGTGCTTATATGGGCGTAAACCGCGAAATAAATGGTAATGCCAACCGACCAAAACACTTCATTAATCGCGGCGGGCATAGCCGTTTTTAATACTTTGGAGAGAAAAGGGCGAGTAAATTTAAAAAAGAAACGTGGATGCACGGCAAGAGGCGTTTTTTGATAATAAATCAAGCCAATCATTAGAAAAAATTGTAAAATCCACGCGAACGCGGTTGAGATTGCCGCGCCGCGCACGCCCATTTCGGGAAAGATGCCGATTCCAAAAATCAGTGCGTATCCTAGCATAGATTTGAGTATAAGAGATACCACACTGATAAAAACAGTCATTTTTACTAAAGTAATGCTCCGCAGAATGGCGAAGTATGAGGTGACTATAGCTGTAAAAATATAGGACACGCTGATAATGCGCAAATAGCCACTCGCTAAGGCAATCACTTCTTGGTCTTCGGTATAAAATCCCAGTACGGTTTCGGGGAAAAACATCGCAGTGAATGAAAATAGCGCACCTACGGCAGTGGCGATAATGAGACTAATGCCCAAAACTTTATGGATATTTTCAATATCCCCTTTCCCCCAGTATTGAGCGGAAAAAATTGCCATTCCGCTGGTAATGCCAAAGAGAAAGATAATTAACAAAAAGAAAAGCTGATTAGCCAAACCGAGTGCGGCGATGGCACTTTCGCCCAATTGCCCGACCATTAGCACATCAATCATATTGACCCCAGCGGAGATGAATTGCTGAAAGGCAACCGGGATGGCTAATCCGAGCATGGCGCGAAGAAAAATTTTATCTTGAAGAAATGAAAGATTCATAATGACCTAAAAAGCAGTTTTTGGCATTTCGCTCAAAAACTGCTTTGGTGAAAATGGAAAGTGTTGCGTGTTTCATAAAAATCACGCTAACCGGAATATATATCACTCATCTGTTGGTGCTTCGCTCAGAATATAAAGCGGGCGACCTTTTGCTTCATCGTAAAGTCTGCCAATATATTCGCCCAAAATGCCCAACGAGATTAATTGCACACCGCCCAAAAACAGCACGGAGATAAGCGTGGTTGTTTGCCCTTCAAAAAACTGTGAGCCCGTCATACGTAAAATGATGACCGCCGGAATAGCAATAATTGCCAATCCCGCCGAGACAAAACCGATATAGCTGGCAACTTGCAAGGGAAAGTAGGAAAATCCTGTGATGGCGTTAAGCGCAAGTTGCAACATTTTTTTGAAGGGATATTTTGTCTCTCCGGCAAAACGCGCCGCGCGTTTATATTCTACGCCGATTTGTTTATAGCCAATCCACGCGGACATACCGCGCAAGAAACGATGTTTTTCTCTCATAGAGTTCATCACATCCACAACTTTGCGGTCTAGCAAGCGAAAATCTCCCGTATCAAGCGGAATTTCAACATCGGTGATTTTGTAGATGAAGCGGTAGAAGAGAGATGCCGAAAACTTTTTGAACCAACTCTCACCTTCTCTCTCGGCGCGGACAGCATAAACGACTTGGTAGCCTTCTTTCCATTTTTCAATTAAATCAAGAATCACTTCCGGAGGGTCTTGAAGGTCTGCGTCAATAATGGTAACAGCGTCACCGCGTGCATAATCTAACCCGGCGGTGACGGCAATTTGATGCCCGAAGTTGCGCGCAAAGATGAGGGCGCGAATCTGCTCACTGGCGGAAGCAAGCTCACGGATACGTTCGGTCGATCCGTCCGTTGAACCATCGCTGACGAGTACCAGTTCCCAAGTCTCACCGGTGGTATCCATAACGGTTTTAATCCGCTTGCAAAACTCATCTATGATTTCGATTTCGTTGTAAATGGGGGCAACAATTGAGTAGGTGATTTTTTTCATTTTATTTTCCTGTTATGGGCTGAATTACTCGGGTGATTTCACATCAAAAGTATAGAGGAAAAATGTTTAGGCATTGTTCAGAATTTGTTGCGATTTCGTTTAAGAGAAAAACTCGATTTTTCAGAGGCTAAGTTTACTCCAAAAAATCGAGTTTTGTTTTTCTATTTTAAATTCCGATAAGCCTACTCATCCCCGCTCTCTCCTGCCATCATCAAGCCAAGTTTTTGCGGTGTGGCAGAGGCACGGTCAACGATGCCCATAATTTCACCTTCACAAATCACTGCAATGCGATCTGAGAGTGCCATCACTTCGTCAAGATCTTCTGAAATCATCATAATCGCAGTACCATTGCGCCGTTGCTCAAGCAATTGCTCGTGAACATATTCCGTAGCTCCCACATCAAGCCCGCGCGTTGGTTGGGCGGCAATCAGCACGCGTGGATTGCGAGAAATCTCGCGCGCTAAGACCACTTTTTGGATATTTCCGCCCGAAAGATTACCTGCTTTGGTCTCTCGCGAGGGGGTTTTGACGCGGAATTTTTTAATCAACTCATCACTATGTTTGGCGATAGTTTTTAGCATCAAAAAGCCTTTTTCCGCATAAGGCGAGAGATAGTGTTCACGCAAAACCATATTTTCGGCAATCGTAAAGTCTTTTATCATGCCGTCTTTCATCCGTTCTTCGGGGATATAGGACAGCATTCGCTCGGTGACTTGACCGGGGCGCGCGTGAGTAATCTCTTCCTCATCAAGAAGCACCCTGCCGCTTGTGACCGCACGTAACCCGGTCACTGCTTCTGCTAGTTCGCGTTGACCGTTTCCGGAGATTCCTGCCAAGCCTAAAATTTCTCCCGAATGAACTTTGAGCGAAACATTATGCAGGGCGGGTAACTCTCTATCGTTATCACAGCAGAGGTTTTCTATCGTCAGTCGAGATGGACCGCGCTCAATATCTTCAAGTTCACGCGTCATGCTCACTTCGCGCCCCACCATCCAATTTGCCAATTCCGATTTGGTGATGTCGGCGATATTTCTCGTACCAACCTTTGCCCCATCGCGCAGAATGGTCACACGGTCGCAGATGTTCATAATTTCGTGCAGTTTATGCGAAATAAAAATAAGCGCATGACCATCGGCGACCATTTGGCGCATGATGAGGAAAAACTCATCCACTTCTTGCGGGGTGAGAACGGCAGTTGGCTCATCGAGGATGAGAAGTGCGGCTCCGCGATAGAGGGCTTTAATGATTTCTACGCGCTGTTGTTGTCCTACCGAAAGTTGCCAAATATAGGCGGAAGGGTCAATCTTTAATCCATAAATATCGGCAAGTTCTAAAATTCGTTCCGAGACTTTATCTAAATCGGTCAAAAAGCCGCGCGAAGAGGGCATCCCTAAGGCAACATTTTCGGCTACGGTGAGCGTTTTCACGAGCATAAAGTGTTGATGAATCATCCCAATCCCATGATTAATCGCGTCCGTTGGCGAATCAATGGTGACTTTTTCACCGTTGAGAAAAATCTCCCCCTCACTGGGTTCATACATGCCATAGAGAATTTTCATCAGGGTGCTTTTCCCTGCCCCGTTTTCGCCCAAAAGCGCGTGGACTTCACCGGAGCGCACGTCAAAATCTACGTTGTCGCTGGCAAGCACGCTGGGGAAACGTTTGGTGATGCCGCGCATTTCGAGGGTATCTATACGGGTGTGTCCTGAGGGGAGTTTGTTTTCTTCGGTCATAGGTTGTCTCTTTTCGTTGTAGTGACGACTTTAGTCGCCAGCTTGAAAATCTTAAAAGAGCTGAAGCTCTTACTACGAGGGGTGATTTTAACGCTCAATGCTTTTCGTCAAAAAAACGCACGTTAAAGAGGTTCAAGCCAAAATCACGTTTGTCGCGCAGGTATCCGATTTGTTTTTCTCTGAAAAATCCACAAAATCCAATTTGTGGGCTTTTCAGAAAAGACCTGATAGGCGCAAAGCCTATCAGGTCTATACTAAATTTACTCTACCGGAACGACAATCGAGCCGTCTTTAATGCCCGCTACTGCGGCATCTGCGGCAGATTTAACCTCTGCGGGGAGGTCGTATCCACTGTTGTAATCCATCACAAGACCATTGTTTTCAAGCGTAATTGTATAAGCCTCGCCGCCGTAAGTCCCTTCTTGGATGAGAGCAATCATTTGGTCGAGAACAACGCTCCAGTCGTAAACCTGATTGGCAACAACGATGTCGGGCGCAAGGGAGGTTTGGCTGGATTGCGTGCCGAACCAAAGTACGCCGTTTTCTTCGGCAACACCCACCGCGCCAACTACCATTTGGGCAGTTCCGGTGAGGACATCTGCGCCCGCGGCAACGTGCGTATTGGCGGCTTCGGAGGCGAGAGCCACATCGGAGAAGGAGCCAATCCAGTTGACATTGACCACAATATCAGCATTGGTTGCTTTTGCACCGGCAACAAAACCCTTAACATAAAGGGAGGCATCGCCCGCTTCAATGGGACCTACAACGCCAATCACACCGCTTTCAGAAAGGCTGGCGGCAATCACGCCGTTAACGTAGCCACCCTCTTGGGAGTTGGCTTCATAAGCGAAGACGTTGGTGATTCCTTCGTCTGAGAAAGTATTGAGGGTTGTTCCCCAAGCAAAGCTGGTTTCGGGGAAATCAGGGGCAATTTCTTGCAAGGATGAGCCATATTGTGAGCCATGCGCAATCACGAGGTCGTAACCTTCGCTTGCATAATCACGAATTGCGGCGGCGGCATCATCAACTTTGAACATACCTTCAGAGTAGACAATTTCCATTTTGGATTCGCCGCCCATTTCTTTTTGAATGGCGAGCAACGCATCAAACATGCTTTGGCTGAATGCTAAATCGGTGATGGAACTCGGCATAATGACAGCAACTTTGAAAACACCGTCAGATTTTTTTGCTTCGGGCGCACCGCCGCAAGCACTCAGAATTAACACAAACACTAATACCAAGACGAGCAGTAAATTCTTTTTCATTTTCTTCTCCTTGAACTTGTTGAATAAATTAGATAAAACGAACCAGATTCGAGCAAACCACCTCCTTGATATAAAACACGATGGTTATTGGGATAAAAGACCGTAGCGCGCGAGTTTTGGGCTTGGTTGCCGTTTACTAGCGTGTTGCGTATGAATTAATCTCCCCTATCAAAAGGCTTCGTTAGTGCGGCGGGAGGACGCACCCTCGACACCGTAAGCACCAAAACGATAATGGTTAAAACATAAGGTAACATCACTGCCATTTCTGAGGGGATAGGCACATTTAATACCTGCATCCATAATTGCATAGAATTCACCAAACTAAAAAGCAAGGCTCCCGCCAAAACACCCCATGCCCGCCATGCCCCAAAATAAACGAGGGCAACCGCGATAAAACCGAGGCCACTCGTCATATTTTGTTGAAAAACATTGAGCAGAGCAATAGACATAGATGCGCCCGCGACTCCGGATAGGATTCCACCTAAAATAACGGTAAAGTAGCGAACACGCGCTACGCTGACTCCAAGAGAATCCGCCGCTTCGGGGTTTTCGCCGACAGAGCGGATTTTCAATCCAAGCGTTGTTTTATTGAGCAAAAACCAAGCCAAAGGCACAAGCAAAAAGGCTCCGTATACCATAATATTTTGCTGAAAGAAAATCTCTCCAAGAACAGGAATATCCCCCAAAACCGGAATTTTCACATCGGGAAAACCTTTCACCGTTTCAACTGTACCCAGCATCATTTTAAAGAGTAATTCACTCATCCCCAAACCGAAGAGATAAAAACCGATTCCGCTAATCCCCTGCTCGGCTTGCAAATTAACCGTGACAAATGCCATTGCCAAGCCCATTAACGCACCGACAATCACCGCGGCTAAAAGCCCCAGCCAAAGATTGCCCGTTGTAAAAGCTACATAAAATGCGGCGAAAGCCCCCAGCAACATTTGACCATCCACGCCGAGATTAAGTACACCGCTCCGCTGACCGAAAGTCTCACCGATGGCGGCGTAGAGATAAGGCGTGGCTAAACGAATTCCGGAGGTGAGGATACCGATTATAACTAGTTCAGGAGTCATGCTGTCACCTCCTCCGATATGGGTGTTGGCGGCTGGGGCGGGACATCGCTTTCTAGTGAAAGGCGTTGTTTTTGTCTCTTTTTACGCCACATTTCACTAGAAACAACAAATATAACGACCAGTCCGTTTAAAGCCCCAATCAATGCCGAGGGAATTTGCACAGCGCGTTGCATTTTATTCGCGCCAACAAGCAAGGCTCCGAAGAATATCGAAGCGGGAATTGTGCCAAGCGGATGCAATTGTCCGAATAATGCCGCCACAATGCCATTAAATCCCGCTCCGCCTGTAAATCCGGTCGAGGAGCCGTCCGTTATCATTCGGTAGTTCACCCCGTAAACTTGGATCGCACCCGCGATTCCAGCCAACGCCCCACTCAACAGGAGAGCGGTTACGATGCGTCTGCGAACGCGAATGCCGCCATAACGAGAGGCATGTGGATTTTGCCCGACCGCGCGGATTTTGTATCCCAACGTAGTGCGCCACAATAAAATATAAACCAAAATCGCCAAAGCAAGCGCAATGATAAATCCGAGATGTAAACGGGTGGGCGCAAGACGCGGTAAACGAAAAGCCTCAGGCAAGCGCGCCGTTTGCGGAATTTTGGAGGCTTTTTCCAATTGCGCCGGATCGATCATGGGACCGCGCAACATATAATTCATAATTTGCACAGCAATGGCGTTCATCATCACCGTACTCAAGATTTCGTTTACATTAAAGTAGGCTTTTAGCGCGCCCGGAATGCCGCCCCAGATTGCCCCGCCCAAAAATCCGGCTAAAATTGCCATCGTGATGACCACCCAGCCCGGCAAATCGGTGAAAATTAAACCGATTTGAGTTGCCATAAGACCGCCGATAATCATTTGCCCCTCTGCGCCGATATTAATGACACTCGCGCGAAAGGCGATACAGATTCCTAAGCCGACCAATAATAGGGGAACCGATTTTACGAGGGTTTCGGCTATGGCATTTGCGCTACCAAAAGCACCTTCCCATAACGCACCATAAGCCTCAATAGGATTTACCCGCAAAATCAGCAACATAATGGCTCCCACAGCGAGGGCGGCAAGCGTTGCCAAAACGGGAAATAATGCATCAACAAGAGAATCTAGTTTAAATCGCATAGAAATTACCTTTTTTGAGAGATTTCAGACCTTCAAAAATAATTTTCCGAAAAATGCACCGCAAAGAAACTTTTTGTGAACTTCGTGATTTCGCGGTGAGAATCCGTAACTTAAGATTCAATGCCAAGCTTGTACCAAACGCGGTTTGAGGCGTTTATCATTTAAATAATTATCACCTATCGTTAAAGGTTGATTGTCTTTGCTATAAAATCGCATATTCAAATTTAATAAATAGTCATTCGGTGCTATTGCTAAAGTGTTTGCATCATTCCCCGCTAAAACCGAAGAAATTTCTATCGTTACAAAAGAAATTTCTTGCCGAAAATATCGTTGCATTATTTCGCGAATCCGAAGGCTACCATTAATTTGCGCTATAGAAACCGCTAAAAGCGAAATAGGGATTAAATTTTTTGCCAAAATGATAGGTTTTCCGTCACCCAGAAACAATCTCTTCAAGAAGAGTAAATCATCCCCCGTATCAATTGCTAAAACACGCGCTTCTTCTTTGTTCGCATGTACAATTTCCATTGGTTGCGGTTGGATAGATACTTCAAAACCACTCTGCTCAATAAGATGCGCAAAATCCCATAGTCCCCCAAGATGTGCATTCACTTCTTCTATTCGCTCATTGACATAAGTTCCATCCCCCTGCTTCCGTAAAATCAGCCCTTCTACTGCCAGCTTTGCCAAAACCGTGCGGATTGTTGCTCGGCTTATCCCAAATTCACTTGCGAATTCGCTTTCTGAGGGCAAACGCTCTCCCGGCGCGTAACTTGCATTGCAAATTCTATCGCGCAGAATGACGTTCACTTGCTCAGAAACAGATTTAGACCGAGAAAGTTGCATAAAATCCTCTTCTATTGGATAGTTGTCTGACCTTTCCGTATTTTTAGCACACTTTAGCTCAAAAAACAAGTGAGGTGTGAAATTTTGGATTTAAAAGAAAAACAGCTTAATCTTTGCGATTAAACCGTTTTTTCTATTGCTCGGATTTGAATTTCGCAACGCGCGTAACCTTGGCTTGCTTGCTGATTTTCAGCGTCCTCTTCGCGTAAACGTGATTTTGCAAATAGTCACATTTTTACTCACCCTCCGCGTAATGTGCTTGTTCCACCGTCCAAAAACGGACTCCGTAGCGTTCTACAATTTGAATCCGCCCGTCTTTTTCCAGTTTTGATAGCGTTTCGTTAATTTCATCGGGACACCAGCGCGCTAAATTAGCTACAAGCTGATTTTCGCGCATGGGATGCCGCGTCACGATGCTGATGACTGCATCCGCAAGATTATCGTAGCCCGAAAGGTCGAATTCCCCCTGAATTGGGGTGACGATTTTGGCGATTTTTCCCAAAACCGCGCTGGCACGGATGAGAGCTTCTTCATCGGGGGGCTGTACCCAAGTCTCGGCGGGGGGACGGGTGGGCAGGTTGATGTGGACTTCATCGGGGCGAATCCGCGTTAGGGTCTCGGCGAGCAAGCCCAAAGTCGGGAGCGTATCGTTGATTCCCTTAATTAGCATGATTTCTACCCAAAGTTTCCCCTCATATTCGGCGCGAAAGGCGATTAATCCCTCCACAAGATTCTCGAAAGTCAACTCGCCCATTGGACGGTTGATTTTGCGGTAGGTTTCGGCATCCCCGCCATCGAGGGTGGGCAAAATAGCATCTGCGGGAAGCAGTTCTCGGCGCACTTCGGGGAGGTTGAGCAAACTGCCGTTGGTGATGACGGCAATCGGGATCTCGGTGATTTTTTTGATTTCGGCAATCAGCCAGCCGATACCCCGATGGAGGGTCGGCTCGCCGGAGCCGACAAAAGTAATCCAGTCGATTTCGCCCTCTTTGCTAGAGGCGAGTTTTTCTTGGATTTCGGCGAGAATATCTTCACGGGGGAAGTATTCGGCACGTGCGTTGACCATCGGCTTGCTTCGCCCTAATTGGCAGTAGACGCAGTTCCAGTTGCAGGTTTTGGAGGGGATGGTATCCACGCCGAGCGATTGCCCAAGTCGGCGAGAGGGGACGGGACCGAAGACATATTTCATGGGATTACCTATTTTCAAAGCAGAATTTCTTTGCCGACTTTCATCTCGATATATTTTTCGCCGAAGGCTTTTTTGAATTGCGCTATGCTCCAGTCGGTGCTATCGTGCGGGGAGATGCCGACCATTTGCACATTTTCAGCTTGGATGCTTTCTATCGCGTCAAAAAGGTCTTTTTTGCTCAAGCCCTGATGTGGCGGATGGTCGCTTCCGAGAAGATATTGAATTTTCGAGAAGAATGTGGTGCCGTTGAGGGGAAAATGCAAACCGCCGAAGATGGCGTAAATCGGTTCGTCAAAGAGGGCTTTTGTGCGCTCGATGATTTTTTGAATGGTTTGATGTCCGCAACCGATGACGATGACAATTCCTTTGCCTGCGAGGTTGAAGGCGAGAGCTTGCTCTTCGATATAACCCATCAAGAAAAGCTGACGTGGAATTGTGCCGATGGTGTAGATTCCCGGGGCAATTTCGGTCGGGTTTTGGGAGATGGTGATATTTTTGAATTGAGGGTTAAAGGCAGAGGGGGATAATTTGGCAGGTGCGTAAACGGGAATATCGGGAGTCTCTACCTTGCCTTGCGAGAGGCTGAATTTGCCTGCTTTTTGCTCTGCCATCCCGCCAACGTGATCGAGATGCAGATGCGAGAAGACGAGAGTATCAATCTCATCGAAGGATTTGCCCAACTCGCTTATATTGTGGAGCAAAGGCGAGGGATGTTCTTTGCCTTTGTTGAAACCGATGTCTAATAAAATTTGCTTATCATCGGCTTGGACGAGATAGGAGACCCCATTTTCGGTTTTGAGATTCTCGCCCGCACTTTCGGAGTCAATTAAGGGCAATATGGAGAATTTTGTAAGTGCCTGCGGGGATTTGAATTTTTCCACCTTTGTTTCCGCGTATTTCTTTTCGGCAATTTTGCGCCCGTTATTCACTTCGGCGGTTTTTAGAATGTAGAAAACAGTGAGAATGACAAGCAAGAGGGTAAAGAGGGTGAACATAAGATTGACTCCTTTTGGCAATACGTTTTACGCTACGGCATCATACTCAAATATTCGCTTAATTCTTTTGCATTGACATAATCTTTAACGCTAATCTCCTGATATTCCACACCTTCGATTTCTCCAACCGCGTATTTGATGCTCATTGCCAACGTCACCGCTATCGGGCAGACGGGGGAGGAGGGGCGGAAGGTATAGCTGACGACACCTTCTTCGTCCACTTCGAGATTTTCAACGAGGCGCATCCGAATCACGTCTACGCCTGTTTCGGGGTCAATCACTTCTTGGAGGGCGGTGATGATGTTGTTTTTGAGGATTTCGGGATTATTCATAG
>CAZERH010000031.1:0-12788 GCA_964515535.1 uncultured Anaerolineaceae bacterium | reverse complement strand
TCGCCGCCTTGCTCGTTTTTCTCACAACATGGAGAATTGCTTGGGTTGCCGGTCTTTTTATGATTGCCGGTCAGGGGATTGGGGCGTGGCTCGGATCTAAATTTTTATTCAGAATCAACTCCTCCTATCTGAGGATTTTGATTGTTTTGATGTCTACGGCGATGCTGATTAAATATAGCATTTCGATGGGGTGGTGGGGATAATCAAGAATTTTATTCCCGATGAGCGCGCAAACCATATTAGGTATTTTATTAACGAGAATAAAACCCCAAAACATAAAAACGTTCGTGAAATTTGCTCACTCGCGTCAGTTCGCATTGAGATTTTATAATACAACCATTCTCAACTATAATTCTCTCCATGCCCAAAAAACTCAAGCAAGGCAAAAAAATCTTCTCAAAGAAAAAGAAAAAACGTTTCCCCTTCTGGATTCTCCTCTCGGGGCTTTTAGCCTTGCTTTTTTTTCTCATTCCTGAAGCCCCCAAAACGGTAATTTCCACTCCGGTCGGTTTAACCCTCGAAGCCACCTTCCCGCCAACTTACACGCCCCTCCCCGCGCCAACATTTACCCCGCTCCCCTATCCCACCGGCGTTCATGGCGGGCGCATCATTTTCACCTGCACGCGCGGCGACTATAACCAAATCTGCATGGTCAACAAAGATGGTAGCGGGCTTCTCCAAGTCACCCACGAAAACGTCAACCATTATTACCCCTCCCTCTCTCCGCAAGGTGAGGCAATTATCTACGCCTCCAATCAAAGTCGCGGCACTTTTGACCTCTATTTGCTCATCCTCAGCACCTCCCAACAAATTGAACTTACCCGCGAAATTGGCAATGTCTTTTCCCCTGCCTACTCGCCAAACGGGCAAAAAATTCTCTTCATCAACAAACCCGAAGGAGAGCCAACCGGATTATGGATTATGGATTCAAACGGCGAAAATGCCCATCTTGTCTATGGTGGGAGGAAGCAAGCCGGCGTGAATCCCCTCGTCAGCGCGGCGTGGTCGCCCGATGGAAAGCAGATAGCCCTCGCCATGACTGTTGATCAAGCTTTTGAATATGAAATTTTCCTCTTGGATTTAGATAAAGTAGATGCACCGCCTCATCGCGTGACCTTTGGCTTGCTCGGCATTACCGGAAGCGTTTCCTGGTCCCCAACAGGAGATTCGCTCCTCCTCTCTGCGGGACCTCCCCTAGACAAAGACATCTTTGACTACGAAATAGAAACAGGCATCATGACTCGGCTCACAGCAGGTGGAAATAATAACTCTGCCGTCTACTCCCCCGATGGAGAATGGATCGTTTTCAACTCCCTCCGCAACAACAATCAAGCAGATTTATATCTTATGCGTCCGGACGGTACAGACCTTCAACAAATCACCGACAACCCCGAACCCGATTGGCAAGCACAATGGGAGCCGTAGAGAAAGTATTGCCTGCATGAAGATATGTTTTTTGCGCAACAAAAATCCCTGCTATAATCCCCACCATGATCCTCGTTACCGGCGGAACCGGCTTTATCGGGCGCGTATTGGTGCGCCAACTCGTTGAAGCTGGTCATGAAGTTCGCACCCTTATTCGTCCCTCCCCTCAAAGCCCGCGATTGCCTCAAGGCGTTCCGGTTGAAGTCGCGGTCGTTAGCTTAAACGATTTGCGCGGGTTGCGCGCCGCGTTGCGTGGGATTGATCATATTTATCACCTTGCGAGTGGCGAAAGAAGCGGGGAATTATACGAAACAGACATCAAAGGAACAGAAACACTCGTCCAAGCTGTGGCGGGATCACGCGTCCAACAGCTCATTTATCTCAGCCAGCTCGGTGCTGACAAAGCGTCCGCTTTTCCTGCCTTGAGGGCAAAAGGACTCGCAGAAGAATATATCCGTAAAAGTGGCGTGCCGTACACCATCCTCCGCTCCTCCATCATATTTGGTCCCGAAGATAATTTCACCACAAAAATCGCACAGTTGGTGCGTATCGCCCCTGGAATCATGTTTCTGCCAAATAAGGGAGAGACGCTTATCCAACCGCTCTGGGTGGAGGATTTGGTGACCTGCCTGCTTTGGTCGCTGGACGCTCCGAATTTGGAAAATAAGCGGCATGAAATTGGTGGTAGCGAATACTTTGATTTGCGCCAAGTTTTTGAAATCATTCTTTCGGCAATAGGAAAAAAACGCCTGCTTTTACCCGCCTCAACACCTCTCTTGCGTGGGTTAAATGTTTTTCTTGAAGCCTCTATGCCAAATTTTCCCATCACTAGTTTTTTTCTCGACTATACTGCCATCAACCGCACCTGCGCTACAGATGCCCTGCCACGCATTTTTCAACTAATGCCAGCGCGCTTCACTTACAGATTGGGGTATCTGGATAAAAGCAGTTGGGCGAAAACCTTACGAGAAAAAATAAAGAAAAAAACGCATAATCGGTGAATTCAAAAGTGAAAACTTCCCCCTATCAAATCCGTCTCCTCGAAACTGCCGAAGAAATGTACGCAATCGAAAGCCTCATCGCCGAAATTTGGGGTGGCGGCGCAAAAGATGTTGTTCCCGCCCATTTTTTGATTGCCATCATCCATAATGGCGGGCTGGCATTGGGTGCGTTTGAAGACGAAAAAATGATTGGCTTTGTTTTCGGATTTCCTGGTTTTGCCCAAACCCCACAGGGAAAAAACATAAAACATTGTTCGCATCAAATGGGCGTTCACCCCGCCCATCGCGGCAAAAATATCGGCTTTGCTCTCAAAAAAGCTCAATGGCAAATGGTGCGCCAACAAGGTCTAAACCGCATCACCTGGACATTCGACCCACTCCTCAGCAAAAATGCCTATCTCAACATTGCCCGTCTCGGCACAGTTTGCAATACTTATAAGCGCGAAGAATATGGTGAAATGATAGACGGTCTCAACGCCGGAATTGCCTCCGACCGTTTCCAAGTGGATTGGTGGATTAATACACAGCGCGTAACTCGGCATTTGGGTACGGAGAATCGGGGTGCGCTGGGATTGAAAAATTATCAAGAAGCCGACGCACAAATTCTCTATACCCCCGAAATGGACATGGATTTAGGTTTGCTTTTTCCGCCCCAGAAATTTTCCCGTCCTGAAAAAAAGATACTCCTCCTCCAAATCCCCTCCGATTATCAAACTATGCGTGGCAAAAATCTCTCCCTTGCCCAAGATTGGCGTTTCTTCACCCGCGAAGTTTTTGAGAAAAATTTCAACGCAGGCTATATTGTCACCGATTTTATTTATGACCGCACTCAAAAAATACCGCATAGTTTTTATGTGCTGACTGATGGAGAGAGCAAGATAGGGTGATATTAGACTCTCTTGGAAATAAAAAAGCAGGATTCTTATTGATAAGAATCCTGCTTTTTAGGATGAAATCTATTAGACGAAAAGGTTTTTTTTCTTATCTTTACCTCCATGGGGGTTGATTATTATCACCGGATTGAGCGGTCACACCAACGGGATGGTAAGTCGGCTCGTTACGAACTTCTGAACGCTGTACCTGAGATGCAGAGTAAGCACTTTGTTGTTTAGGTGCCGGGCGAAAAGTCTGTGTTGCAGGGCGGGGTCTTTTAGTTGTTGACGGACGATATTTGCTCTTTGTATAGCTTTTACGCGTAGAGGGTTGGTCTGCTATGCTAAAGATACGGTCTCCGGCAATAGAGAAAGCACCAATAATCAAAACACGAGTCAACCAAACCATGAGTGCAACAAATACAGGCACAGCTTTGATTAATGTCGCTTGAGCTAATACAGCACTGCCTACCGCCGGACTTTTGAGCATGGCAACAGAAACACCCCACCAAGTTAGCATCGCGTTCATTGCGGCGGCGAGAAGCCATGCCCCAAAGAGATACCAAACCTCAGCAGGCTCCTCTTGCCCTTGTTCAGGAGTAAAAAGGCGAGCAATACCGGCAAAATCAATGCCACAAAAAGCGAGGGCTAAAATGGTTGCCCAGCGCACGCCAAGAAAACGTAAATCGCCCAACAAATCTCGTAAGGCAAAATCTGTTGAGCCAAAATTGAAAATTTCAAACGCAAGCAAGGCTCCAAGCAAAATGAAACCGAAAAGTTGTCCTCGTTGTAGATTGGTTTTCGAAAAAGATGAAAATGGACGAACAGAAGTTTTATTCATGGCAACCTCCTTAATTTGGGTTAAAAGACCATGTGGAAGAGAAGAATATCTGGGGTAAATAGAATATAGAACACTTGTTCTAAAAAGTCAAGAGGTAGTTTATTGCAATTACATATAAAAGGCGATGTTGCTATATAATAGAAACCTCAGATGTCTTATGTCCGGTATCTTAAATATCCGATGGGATTTTCACAAATGGAGTTTCTATGAATAATTATGATTTGATTGTCATTGGTGCGGGTCCCGGCGGATATGTAGCCGCTATCCGTGCCGCACAGTTGGGATTGAAGACCGCAATTATTGATAAGCAATGGTTGGGCGGCGTATGTTTAAATGTAGGCTGTATCCCCTCGAAATCGCTACTTAAAAACGCAGATGTGGCGCACACCCTCCTCAAGCGCGGCAGAGAACTGGGGTTTTCTTTCGATAATCTCAATTTAGATTATGGCGTAGCCGTCAAACGCTCTCGCAAAGTTTCAATGCGATTGGTGAAGGGCGTCGGCTTTTTGATGAAGAAAAACGGAATTGATGTTCACATAGGCACAGCAAAATTATTGGACAAAAATACCGTAGAACTTCGTTTAGCGGATGGCAGTATCAGCTCTTTATCTGCCCCCAACATCTTAATCGCGACCGGGGCAAGCGCGATGTTCCCGGACGCGTGGGCGGTGGACGAGCAGAAAGTGCTCACCTACCTCACCGCCATCACGCAAGAAAAATTACCGAAATCGGTCGTGATTATTGGCTCCGGTGCAATCGGAGTGGAATTTGCCACCATTTGGAATTCTTACGGCGTAGATGTGACCATCGTGGAAATGTTGCCGCGTATCGTGCCGATGGAAGATGAAGAAGTCTCGGCAGAATTAGCGAAAGCTTTCAAGAAACGTAAAATCAAGCTCCTAACGGGGCACAAAGTGGAAGAAATAGAAAATGTTGAAGATGGGGGGCTGAAGATCAGAGTCTCGGCTGGAGACGCGGAAAAGATTCTCGAAGCCGAGCAAGCTTTGGTCGCGATCGGCTTCCGTCCCAATTCTCAAAATATCGGTTTGGAAAATGTCGGCATTGAAATTAATCTGCAGGGATTCATCCAAATCAACGAAAAAATGGAGACGAATATTCCCGGCTTATGGGCAATTGGCGATGTGACCGGCAAATTAATGCTGGCGCATGTTGCCTCGGCGATGGGCATTGTGGCGGTGGAGCAGATGGCGGAAAAAGAGACGCGGGTTTTGAATTACGAGATGATGCCGCGTGCCACTTATTGCCAACCGCAAATTGCTTCTTTTGGGATGACAGATGCGCAAGCTATTATGCGCGGGTATGAGGTTAAGGCAGTCAAATTTCCTTTTCAGGCAAATGGAAAAGCCTTGGGGTTGGGTGAATATGCCGGTTGGGTGAAATTGATTGTGGACGAGAAAAGCGAAGAGCTTTTGGGCGCACATTTGATTGGTCCTGAAGTGACCGAGCTGTTACCTGAATTGACTCTTGCTCAAATGCTGAAACTCGCGCCTGCCAAGATGGCGCATAATGTCCATGCGCACCCGACTTTGAGCGAAACATTGATGGAGGTTGCGCACGCTGTAGACGGGATGGCGATACATATTTAATATTTTGAATAACTATTTTTTGAAGGCTAGAAAACCCCGTTTTCTTTAAGGAAACAGGTTCTTGCGTTTTGTTTTTAATGAGCAATTACCTAAAATCGCTATCCGGTGGTATTATCGCGGGCATGTTTAAACCTATTATTTGGAAAACTTTTCCGCGTGATTTTTTTCGCATTCAAATCGGCTTTGCAATTTTTGGTCTCTCCATTGCACTATTAATTCAAGCTGATTTAGGCACAGGGGCTTGGGGTGTTTTGGAAGTGGGACTTGCGAATCTTTTGCATATTACTCCCGGCACAATGACCGTTATTTCGGGTTTTATCGTTCTTTCGGGTGCGTTGTTGATGCGCGAGCAAATCGGATGGGGGACGCTGGCGAATATCCTCAGCATTGGTCCGTGGCTTGATTTGGCACTTGGCGTTATTCCCTTTGTAGAAAGCAATTTGCTTTTGCAATCTGCTATGCTTTTCTCGGCTATTTTGATGATGGGGTGTGCCAGCGCAATCTATATTGGCGTAAATGCGGGTGCGGGTCCGCGTGATAGCCTGATGTTAGGGTTAAAACGAACAACAGGACTTAGCCTTCGCAAGGCGCGCACAATTATCGAAGTCACGGTTGTTGTTTTCGGTTGGATGATCGGCGGTCCCGCAGGAATTGGAACTGTTATCTTTGCCTTGCTTATTGGACCCGCTATACAGTGGGGATTCAAGATTTTTAAAGTTGAACCTCATCAAGCATGAAGAAAAACCCATCTTTTCGCATTCAGGAATGTACAAATAAAAATTGTCTCTTTCGCTTTCCCGTAATAGAGGGAGAAGAGGTGATTAATTCTTGCCCAAAATGTGGCGCACTGCTAAAAAATATCGGGGATGTCTATGGACGGCACACTGTGCCAAAAGAGAAATTTCTTTCTAATTCGCTTGAGATACATGTTTTGTTGGATAATATCCGCAGTATTTATAATGTCGGATCGGTTTTTAGAACGGCGGCATCTGCGGGAGTGAAGAAATTGCACCTATGCGGCATGACCGCGACTCCGAATAACCCTCGCCTTGCTAAAACGGCGATTGGGGCGGAAAAACTGGTCGAATGGCAATATCATAATAATGCTCTGCGCACGGCGCAGGAACTTCGCGAAAATCATTTTTCTTTATGGGCTATCGAGGGCGGGGATGAGGCTACATCACTTTTCGAGACGGAACCCCCTCAAAATAATCAGCGGATTGCGCTGATTATTGGCAACGAACTTGCCGGGATTGACCCTGAGATTATGGAAATTTCAGAGCGTATTTTATATATCCCCATGCAGGGAGGTAAAGAATCGCTTAATTTAACCGTTGCTTTTGGGATTGCGGTTTACTTTTTGCGCTACCTTTGCTGATATGGGTAAGACAAATTGGAGTAAATAATGAATATCCCGAAATGGCTGAAAATTGCGCGTGAATTACATTCGATTTCGCAAGTTGGTTTAGAACATGCCCATGGCGGATATGACACCGAACGCTATGAAAGATTACGGGAAATCTCGGCAGAAATTATTGTCGCGAAAAGCACCCTAACGAAAGAAGAAGTGCTGAAAAGTTTTGCCATGCAACCCGGCTATATCACCCCAAAAGTAGATGTGCGCGCCGCGGTGTTTCGCGACGAACAGATTTTGCTCGTCCAAGAAGCGAACGATCATCACTGGAGTCTTCCCGGCGGTTGGGCGGATGTAGGCGATACGCCCTCTGAGGCAATTATTCGCGAAGTACGCGAAGAAAGCGGATTTAATGTACGGGCAATACGCGTAGTGGGCGTTTATGACGCCAATCGTGTTCCGAAGGAAGAAATGATGCCTTTTTATCACGCCTTCAAGCTACTCTTCCTCTGCGAAATCATTGACGGGGAAGCGCGTCCCAGCCACGAGACTCCCGACGTGGGCTTCTTCTCCCTCGCCGATTTGCCGCCCCTTTCGCTTTATCGCACAAATCAGGGTATTATTGAAGATGCTTTTTCGCAGAAACAAAATTTAGCGCAAGCAACGCGCTTTGATTGAGAAAAATATCGGACTGTAGACCTTAGGAATCAGACAAACTTGTCTCCACAAACCTTTCAACCTTAAACTTTAAACCTTCAACATCCAAACCCCATGTACAAAACCCTCCGTCCTCTCCTTTTTAAACTCGACCCCGAAACGGCTCACCTCCAAACTATCTATGCTCTTAAACGAGTGCCGCATATTCCCGGCGCACAATGGTTTTTAAAGCAGATTTTCGCCATGCCACTCAAACCCGTCACCGTTTTTGGATTATATTTTCATAATCCGGTCGGTTTAGCGGCGGGATATGATAAAGACGCGATTGCGGTGCGTGGCCTCGCCACGCTCGGATTTGGGCATATAGAAGTTGGCACCATCACCCCATTGCCGCAAAAGGGTAATCCTAGCCCGCGCGTTTTTCGCCTCCCCGAAGATGAATGTGTGATTAACCGCATGGGGTTTCCCTCTGCCGGGTCGGCACAGGTCATTCAATCGCTTAAGGCAATCGGGCATTGCAAAAACCCGCATGTTAAAGAGAAAAAAGTAATTGAAATTCATAAATTTATTCCCAAAGCTCTGCCCAAAAAACGTCAAACAAAAATGATTTTAGGTATTAATATCGGCAAAAACAAAAACACGCCCAACGCCGAAGCTGTTTACGATTATCTCTCCCTCCTCCAACTTTTTGCCCCTTGTGCCGATTATCTCACCATCAATATCAGCTCCCCCAACACGGCGGGATTACGAGATTTGCAAGGCAAAAGAGCACTTGAATCTCTGCTCAAAGAATTAAATTATCAACGTAAAGAGGAGCAAAAAATCCTCCGAAAAAGATTGCCCCTGCTCGTAAAACTTTCTCCCGATTTATCGGATGAAGAACTGCGCGACGCGCTTGACGTGATTCTTGATACCGGTATGGACGGCGTGATTGCGACAAACACCACCCTCACGCGTGAGGGGCTAAAATCTGCCCATCGTAAAGAAAGAGGCGGGATGAGCGGAAGCAAGTTAAGGGTCAAGTCTGAGGCGGTTTTGAATCAAATTGTTAAACACGTAGACGGGAAAATCCCCATCGTCAGTTCGGGCGGAATCATGAATCCCGCAGACGCAAAACGCAGATTAGAGTTGGGCGCAACGCTCGTGCAACTCTACACGGGGTTGATTTATGAAGGTCCCGGCTTGGTCAAAGAAATTGTAAAAACACTCTAACCTACTGCACAAACTCCTCCGGCAACGCCTCTTCATGCTTGGCTATTATCATCGTGAAGTGTTTGCTTGTAAATTCTTGCAACCATGCTCCCGCCACTTGCCCCTCTTTCGATTGAAGCGCGGTATTTAAGGCTTTACGTGAATCGAAATAAAATTCGTGGATTTTGGCATACCCGCGCCCCGCATTTCCGAAGACAAATTCGTCCATATCGCTCACCGTTTCACGCCGTAAACCGGGCATTTTTTCGGCTAAACCCATGAATTTTTGCCATCCTTGCTGATTGAAATCTTGCCTGAAAAAAAAGATAATGAGTTTGTGCATACTTACTCCAAGTTATTCGTAATAAAATTATTCAGTGATAACCACAAACAAATTATAACGAAAATCGTGTAAAAACGTATAGCTTTCATGGTATCATTTTCGCACTTCAGAAAAGGTAAATTTTATGGAAAATCAAATCACAATTATCGAGGGTCCCCCTCCTATTTTTGAACCCGTGCAGGAAGGTTGGGCATTTAGCCTTACCGAAAGCTCCGCGCCTCTGGTTAATGCAATCACCAAATTACGCACCTTCAACGGACCCGAACTTGTTGAACGCTGTTATCGCGCTTGGCGCAGTTACGAAACCATGCACCTTCTTTATAAAAACGAACTGGGGTTAGAACAAGAAGCCCCTATCCAAGCCGCACGAAGCCTAGATACCGAAGATGGACATATTTTACATTTATGGGTTTATCTCGATCCTACCGTAGTCAAGTTTGAAGCCTATCGCGGCGATGATAGCGATGACGGATTTGAACGCTAATGGCATTCATTGCGTCCGCATTTCAACATTACACCCTAACGCTCTTTCTCAATCGTCCCGATAAGGCAAACGCCTTCAATCGGGAGATGATTTTAGAACTACAAAATGCGCTCAACGAGGCGGAGCAAAACGATGAAGTCCGTTGCATCCTCATCACCGGCACGGGAAACAGTTTTTCTGCGGGGCAAGATATTTCAGAAATGGCAAATGTTCGGGCAACAGAAATTTCTTATCACGAACACCTTCGCGAAACCTATAATCCGCTCATCTTAAAAATAAGACAGATAGAAAAACCGGTCATTGCTGTCATCAATGGCACAGTCGCGGGGGCGGGATTAGGGATAGCCCTCGCCTGTGATTTACGGATAGCCGAAGAGAACGCGCGTTTCACTGTTGGGTTTACCGGCATCGGACTTGTCCCCGATTCGGGCGTTTCACTTTTGCTCCCTGCCCTAATTGGGCTTGCGCGCGCGACTGAGGCAACTTTTAGCAACCTCCCCATCTCTGCCGAAGATGCGTTGGCGTGGGGGATGGTCAATCGCCTCGTCCCTGCCGAAGATTTAGCGCAAACCGCCCAACAAATCGCTATGATGTTGGCTTTGGGACCGGTAAAAACTTACGGTGCAACCAAAAAAGCCTTCAATCGTGCGGTTTTGCCAAATCTTGAAAAAGTTTTAGAATATGAAGGTGAATTACAAGAAATAGCGGGGAAAAGTGAAGAGCATAAAATTGGGGTAAAAGCTTTTTTGAAGAAAGAAAGACCCGATTTTTTATAAAACGCGGGCGAATCCTTTTTACCATCGCGGCTATTTTAACGGAAGCAAGCCCAAACTCAAGAGCGATTCGCCCTTGTCTCAATGGCTAATTTGACATCGGCGGATAGAGGGGCAGGATGGCAGTTATTTGCGTCCCCTCATCCAATTTCGATTTGACGTGGAGAGAACCACCCAAATTTTCGGCACGCTCTCGCATTATCCGTAACCCGAAATGTTTTTTGTCTCGCTTTACGTCATAGTCGAATCCGCTTCCGTCATCTGTGATGGTGAGTTCGGCATTTTTTCCTTTTTTTTGCAATTTTATATTAACGGATTTGGCGTTGGCGTGTTTACGCGTATTGGTGAGGGCTTCTTGAAGGATGCGTAATAATTCGGTTTCAACACGCGGGGAGAGTTGTATTTTTTCATCACTTGGGTAGAAATTAGTCACCAGTCCACTGCGCTGACGAAACTCTGCTATCCATACAGCGGCAGTTATGTTGAGGTCTCCGGTGGGGCGAGTGCGTAAACCATCTATGGATTCGCGGACATCGTAGCAGGCATCGCGCACAACACCGCGGATAGCCTTCATTTCGGTGTTGCTCTCTTTTGTTTTGCCTAGTTTCAGGTCTTCTTCGAGCAACTCTGTTTTGATGCTGAGCCATCCAAGAGTTTGAGCAAGGCTATCGTGTAACTCTCGCGAGATGCGGGCGCGTTCTTCTAGCACGGCAATTTCTTCAATATGCTGATGGTATTTTGTATTTTCAATAGCAACGCCGAGTTGGTTTCCAATGCTTTCAAGGAGTTGCATAATTTCGGGGGAAAAGCTGTTTTCCGTTTTGCTGAATAAGATGATTGTGCCAAGCGGGCGACTTCGTGATTTCAACAAAACAGAGGCTATACGCGAGTATTTTTCTTTTATTGCCAGACATTCTTTTTCTGCGCAATCTGCGTTGGCGAATAATTTTTGACAGGTGTCGGTATTGATATTCTCAACGTGAATTGATTCTTGCGCGGGGAAGATGGATATGTTGGAAAAACATTCAATAATTTCAGGAAACAGGTTTTTATGTGCGCCTATTCTTATATTTTCTTTTTCGAGTAGTTGAATAAGACCGCTCTCCGCGCCGGATGCACTAATGACTTTTTCTAATGCCTCTTTGAGGACATCTTCAAGTGCGCCCGACTGACTGATGATTAAGGCAACTTCTGAAATCGTGTCCAGTTCTTGGGTACGTTGAGCAACTCGTTTTTTGAGTGTATCTTGCGATTTTTTCAGATTCGAGACCATTTCGTTGAGCGTGTTGCCAAAAACTTCAAGCTCATCTCCAGTGTTGATGTCGCAACGAGTATTATAGTCTCCATTACCAACAGCGATTGCGACCTTTTTTAGCTCCCCTACGGGAGAAATAATCATTTTTCTGACCATGATATAAAGTGCAAGCATGACCAAGCCCACAATGCTAAGAGCAGAAAAGGTGAGAATACGCCGACTCTTAGCAAGAGAGGCGTCCATTTCGCTGATAGGAACAAGGACACTTAATCCGCCGCGTATATCGCCCACTTCGTAGCCTTGTGTATCATGGCATTTGAGACAGCTTTCTTTAACTTTAAGAGGAACCATCAAACGATATACCGGTTCATCTCCACTTCTATCCATTTCTGCTACGGGTTCAAAATAATCTTCAAATTTGAGGAGAGCCTCATGCTCAAAGGTATCGGGGATGTTTTCGGGATTGGTTAATATCAAGCTGGTGATATGAAATCTGTAATCGCGTTTATCCTTAGACAAATCGGATAATTCTTTCGTGACCATAGCTGGTGATTTTTGATAATAGCCATTTTGATTTTTGAGATAATAGTTCCCCGGTGTTGTTGTCCAAATTCCGTTATAGGATGATATCCATTCACGGGTGAGAGTCATTTCAGAGAGCAAAGCCTCGGCTTGGCTATGGATTTGTTGAAGATGCTGTTCTTTTTCGTTGCGGTAGATGATAAAAGAGAGAATGAAGATGGTTAAGCTGATGACCAACCCAATACTGAGGGTTAGACGCATCCCAATACTTGAGCGAGGGAGGAAGATGTTTTTGATGGAAAAACGTTTTTTTTCTTTCATAGAGATTTCCCTTAAGGATAAGTGTTTTTGAACATGCCAATCATACTATTTTTGCGATTTAAAGGGGGTGGGATTTTTAAAATCCGGGAGTGCCTAAGTTGGTGTGTCTTGTGAGATAATAGAAACATGATGAAATGTCCAA
>CAZERH010000030.1:0-12795 GCA_964515535.1 uncultured Anaerolineaceae bacterium | reverse complement strand
CTATTGACCCGCGCCCACGCCTTTCTTACCTCTTAAACAACAGGATGAAGTTTCGAGAAAACAATGGCTCGCCGTTTTATATATGGCTGCAAGGGAAATACATCTTAAAGTAACATTAGGGGTTTTGCCCGGAGCCAAAATCGCATAATCGTACTGACACAAACTATTATGCCAATCAGTTCTGAAAATATTGCTGTGGATTTCACTTCAGAACCTTACCAAGTAAGCTTCCATGCGGTATCTAAGTATGAACGTAGTGGCTGCGCAAAGAGTGCTTTCAATTTGGGCCTTGAGGGCCAGCGGGCAGGAAGTAATTCCCTAACAAGATAAGGTTCTAAGTTGATTGAAGTAGAAGACAGCGCAAAGCGGCGGCGCATTCACGTGGCATGGAACGGATTTGGCTTGATATCACCTATCATTGCCGCGTTCTTTGCCATTCCGATTTTGTTGAATGTACTAGGCCCTGAAGCATTTGGTATATTAACGCTATTTCTTGTGCTTATCGGATATACCAATATTTTTGAATTCGGCTTAGGGCGGTCCATCACGCACCTCTTGTCTTCAATGCCACAAGCCACCAAAGAATGGCAGTCACGAGTGTGTTCGAGCGCACTTGTTCTGGGTTTGGCAATAGGGGTACTTGGAGGCATAGCATTCTGGTTTGGGCTTTCGCGGCTACTATTTGATTGGATTCAAATACCCAAAGCGCTAGCGCCATCTGCCAAAGAAGCGTTGGCTTGGCTTTGTCTTTCAATCCCGTTGGTTGTCATGGGCCCTATCTTGATAGGGATAATGGAAGCCAACCAGAAATTCAAAGTGATCAATCTCGTCCGCTCAGTGACTGGTGTATTTTTGTTTTTAGCGCCAGTCATTGTCTCAAATTACTCTACCAACCTGGCTGCAATTATCACCTCGATGCTGATTGTGCGTATTTTCTCTGTCACCATTTTACTCTTTTTAGTCCGGTGCCTTCTTCAGATTAAGATCGTTCCATTTTTATCTCACGGACATATAGCAAAAAAATTGCTGACGTTCGGAGGGTGGTTGACGTTAAGCGCGGTGATTGGGCCGCTCCTTGTATACGGGGACCGCTTTATTTTATCTGCTTATGTGGGGCTCGCCGAAACGACGTCCTATGCGACACCCTTCGAGGCAGTTGTGCGATTTTTGTTTGTTCCTGCCGCTATCATTGGGGTGATGTTCCCACGCATGGTTGGACTGATCACGTTGAACGATTCAGGGGTGCGGACATTATATCGAGAGACACACCTCTATGTTTTTCTAGCAATTGCTCCAGTCACTTTAGTCTTCCTGCTGATGGGGGAAACGGTTTTGCAATTCTGGTTGAGGATAGAAGATGTGACTGTCATGGCAGATATCGCCCGCGTTTTGGCAATTGCTCTACTAATCAACGCGATGGCGCACTGCCCTCAAGCGCTTATTCAGGCACATGGCAAGCCGTCATGGACAGGCACGCTTCACATCATTGAAGCTGTTGTGTGGATGATCTATACACCATGGATAATTGCTGAATATGGCGCCACAGGTGCTGCATATAGTTGGCTTGTAAGAGTGTGTATAAGCGCACTCAGCCTGTACACTCTGGTTCATATTCTAACGCGTCAAAAAAAGTGAGATCGAGGTGAAAAGTGACTAATAACTCCAGCGTGTTTGCAAAACAGTACACCCTTTCGAAAGATAGGGTTTGGGTTAGGCGCGATTCAAAAAATGAATTTGGATACACGGATGGCGCATGGGTTGAGCGTTATCTGGCTGACACATTCACCGAGATCAGTGATTTGAGTTCAGATTCATTTGACCTCGAAGCTCGGATGCTTGATTGGAATACCGAGTACCATCTGACGCGCAAACGCAAGCAACTTCTTGAAGGTTTGCACTATAAAAAAGCTGCTCGAGTTCTAGAAATAGGATGCGGTTGTGGCGCAATTACACGGTTTTTAGGTGAGACGTTCGATCAGGTTGTGGCCGTCGAGGGCAGCTATGAAAGAGCAAAGCTAGCACGATTGAGAACAAATGATTTGAAGACAGTCGAAGTCGTTAATGATCGCTTTCAAAATCTGGGTAATGGAGAATTATTTGATGCAATTTTTTGCATTGGTGTTTGGGAATATTCTCCAAGTTATGTAGATGGAGATCACCCTTTTGAAGCCGGCCTTGCTGCGATGAAGTCGCTCCTTAAAGATGATGGCTATCTCGTACTTGCCATCGAAAATCAGTTTGGCTTGAAATACTTTGCCAACAGTCGCGAAGATCACGCAGGCACTTTCTTTGAAGGCATCGAGGGATATCCCAAGACCAGCAGCAAGTTCAAGACCTTCGGTAGGCAGGAGTTGAAAGCAAGGCTTTCACAGGTTCATAACAACGTAGAGCTATACTATCCGTTTCCCGACTATAAGCTTCCTCAGGCGCTACTCTCAGAACAACTGTTTGATAGGGTCAACTGCGGTGAATTAATCGGCGGGATGTGTGAGCGGGACTATGCAGGTCAGAAAGCTCCGTTCTTTGACACCAAACTTGCGTGGCATGAGGTATGTAAAAATGGCCTTGCTCAGGAGATGAGCAATTCCTTTCTCGCCGTTGTGGGCGCAAAAGGGAAGCCGGACTTAGGAGCAAATCTTGGAGTACTGTACAATACGGATCGTCGGCCAGAATACTGCACCATAAGTCATATTACGGAGAAGGATGGAAAGCTCTGGGTTGATAAGAGGCTCCGGCAATCCGGTTCCTTCAACGGAAGTATATCTGTCGTGCCAAGCAAGGTTGAGTGGTCAGACGGAATGTCAGTTGCCCATTCGACCTATGGGCGTATGCACAACAAAGAACTCTCGCTTGAAGAAGCCCTGCAAGACGTGGCAATCTGGTGGAACGAGGTGAAGAAGCACGCAGAGCAAGGTACTGTTCCGGGCCAATTCATCGATTTGACTTGGCAAAACACCATCCTGAAAGAAGGAAAGTGCTCCTTTTTTGACCAGGAACTGCATTGGGACAAGAGAGTGAAGTCTGATGTACTGCTTTTCAGGGCAACAATGCTATGGCTGGTGAAAAATAAAAAGAGATTTCCATATCACTTGCGTCACCCAACGCTGATCGGCCAGCTAAAACAAATATTTAAAGCCCTCAAAGTCCCATATTCTAAAGCTATTTTAAATGACGCTCTGAGCATTGAGGCACGGCTTCAAAGTGAAATATCAGGTCAGCTTCCCAACGATGTTAGGCGTAAGCTGATGTTTCTCTTGAAAGTGCCTTTCCTTTTATTTTTCTTGTCTGTTCGGGAAGAATTATTGACCCTGATGCGTCGAACAAAGAACGTATTCAGAAGACTGCAAGGGCGGACATGATGGTTAGGGCGAGTATTTGCTTAGCGACCTTCAACGGTGAGAAATTCCTAGACATACAGTTGCAATCTATCTTGGGCCAGCTGTCAGTCGAGGATGAGTTAGTGATTGTCGATGATGGTTCGAGCGATCATACATTAGATATTTTAAAATCGTATCAAGACCAAAGGATTAAGCTGTTTCAGAACTCTCGAAACAAGGGGGTGAACGAGACATTTGCCAGAGCGATGTCCTATGCTAAGGGGCAATATATCTTTTTGAGTGATCAGGATGATAGATGGATCGAAGGCAGACTGGACAGAATGATCACAGCTCTTGAGCCTGATCAACCTGGTTTAGTGGTGTCAAACTATGCGCTGATTAACGAAAAGGGCGACATGATAGGCGATGGGCTTGCCGAGAGACTGAAGGCTGAAGATTCTGATCGTTCTTTGCGCAACATCCTTAAAGTACTAAGGGGCAACATGAATTATTATGGTTGTGCGATGGGATTTACACGAGAATTCCGGGATATTGCTTTGCCACTGCCCAGATCGACGGAGTCTCATGACCTATGGTTTGGGATCATGGGGAACGCGCTTGCTAAAATTGTACACCTCGAGCAGGATACCTTAGAGCATCGCATTCACGGAAATAATGCAAGTATTATTAGTCGGCCACTACATTCAAAATTGCTTAGTCGCATGTCGATGGTGTGGCAAATTATCCAAGCCTATAAACGTCGAATGAGCGCCTAAAGGCCAAGTATTAAACAGAAATCGCTGGCTTTTAGCTGGCAAAACAGAGGTTTTCCTCTGTTAGAAAAATTCGGAGACTATTGTGAGTGATCGAGATTATCAGATTTGTACCAACTGCGTTATGGACACGACAGACCCCGGCATCTCCTTTGATAGTACCGGAAAATGCAAGTACTGCAACAATTACGAGGCTCGTATTTTGCCAGAATGGAAAAGCCTTCAGGCAACAGGGCAGCAAAGTATCGCAGAGAAAATCCGGAATGAAGGTGCCGGAAAGGATTTTGATTGCATAATTGGATTGAGCGGCGGTCTCGATAGCTCATATTTGACGCATGTGGCGGTAAAGGAAATGGGGCTTCGCCCGCTGCTATTCCACGTGGACGCGGGTTGGAATACCCGCCAAGCCGTCGCTAATATTGAGCGTCTAATTGATGGCCTTGGCTTGGAGCTATATACCGAAGTTGTGAACTGGGAAGGAATGAAGGATTTTCATCGCGCGTTTTTCAAGTCACAAATCTCAGATCAAGATATACCACAGGATGCAGTATTTTTCTCTGCAATGTACCGTTTTGCACGCAAAAATAGAATTAAATACGTTCTTACAGGCGCAAACTATTCTTTGGAATGTGTTAGGGAGCCAGAGGAATGGGGCGGCTACCTTGGTATCGATCGCAAATTAATTGGTGCAATCCATCGAAAATTTGGTGATCGAAAAACATTGGATGTGCCCATAGTTGACATATTTGTTTATCGGTTTGTCTATCGCTGGCTTCTCGGCATGCGAGTTCTTGCTCCTTTGAATATGGTGAACTACAAAAAGGCAGACGCCGAGAAGCTCCTCTTTGACGAGTACGGATGGGAGGCTTTTCAGCATAAACATCACGAGTCTCGCTTCACCCGTTTTTTTGAAGATTACTGGCTACCTCAGAAATTCCAATATCAAAAGAGACGCGCGCATTTTTCCAGTTTGATTTTGACTGAACAGATGGGCCGTGATGCAGCGATTGAACGCCTAAAGCAACCTGAGCTTTCCAAGAAAGAGCTGCAGCGTGAATTTGAATATGTTGCTGAAAAGCTTGATTTTACTTTGGAAGAGCTAAAAGAAATAGAAAATGCTCCTAACAAAACGTGGGCCGAATATCCTAACCGTCGACAGATTATTGATATTGGGCGGCGCGTTTATCGTGTACTTGGTCTTGATACTCGGACGGTTAAATGATCGGAATTCTTGATTATGGCCTCGGAAATATTGAGGCTTTCCGTATTGCCTATAAGCGGCTCAATATTGAATCAAGGCCTGTCAGCACCCCGAAGGATTATAAAGATGTAACCCATTTGATCCTTCCCGGAGTTGGTGCGTTTGATCAGGCTATGGAAAAATTTCGCGCTTCAGGGCTGGAATTGGGATTGAGGCAAGCTGCTTCTAACCAGATCCCCATTCTTGGCGTTTGTGTCGGCATGCAAATGCTTGCTGACCAAAGCGAAGAAGGTGTCCATAAGGGCCTTGGGCTAGTTCCAGGTAAAGTCCGGCATTTCGGCACACGATTACAGGGCAACAAAGCTTTGCGCTGCCCGCATATGGGGTGGAATGGCATGAATGTTACTAAAGAAACGAAACTCCTGGACCAGCTCGATGAAGCGGAGTTCTATTTTCTGCATTCCTATTGGTTTGACTGTGAGCAATCGGAACATACTTTGGCAAAGACCAATTATGGCGGACATTTTTCATGCGTGGTTGCGCAAGGAACCGTTTTTGGAACTCAGTTCCACCCCGAAAAAAGTCATGATGCGGGACTAAAGCTGCTTTCAAACTTTAAGGAACTCTAAATGTCGCTTGCACGTGTAATACCGGTTTTGTTGCTGGGAAAAGACGGTCTGGTAAAGACAGAGCGCTTTGCAAATCATCGATATATCGGTGATCCACTCAATGCAGTTCGGATCTACAATGAGAAACAAGTAGATGAACTCACACTTTTGGATATCAACGCAACTGTACAAAATTACCAACCCAAATTTTCATTGTTAAAACGCATTGCCGCTGAATGCCGGATGCCACTCTGTTATGGTGGAGGAATAAAAGATTTCGAAACAGCGGAGAAACTGATTTCACTGGGGATTGAGAAGGTTTCGCTAAGCTCGGCTGCTATCAACGATTTTTCAATAGTATCAAAAATCGCAAGCGCGCTTGGCAGTCAAAGTACGGTTGTATGTATTGATTACGCCAGAGGGTGGATGGGTAAACGCAGTGTAACTACCCACAATGGCACCAAAAAGAAAAATGGCGACATAAGAAATTATATCAAGCAGGCCGTGGACGCTGGGGCTGGTGAAATCATACTAAATAGCATTACCGACGACGGCTCAATGAAGGGTTATGATCTTGAATTTGCTGCTGAAATTGCAGAAAGCGTTAAGATTCCAATGACATTTATTGGCGGTGCCGGATCTTTAGCCGACATCTCGGAACTTTTTGAGAAGTGTGGAAATATTGGTGCTGGAGCCGGCAGTCTTTTTGTTTATAAAGGCGCATTGCGTGGTGTGCTGATCAATTACCCCAGCCAAGATGCAAAAAAACGCCTCCGAGCAAAAGAGTAACGTATGGGCTTTGCAACGCAATCCTATAGAGCAGCACTTCGAAGGTCATTGGTGATCGGATGACAGTCAAGGTAAGCCTTATCGTTGCAATTCTGTGCTGCATTTTTGCGTTTTCTCTTGTTGAAAACAAGATTGGCTACATATTTGTTCCAATTATTTTCCTGGTATCCAAAAAAGGTTTTTTGAAGTCAGCCTCCAGGCCACGCTTTTTGCTCTTTTGGCTCACGATATTCTTAGCATTCTATGGGACATTGTTAGGTATTATGAATGGGCATAAGCTGTCTTACATTATCAGGTTCTCAGGCCCCTTTCTAGCGTACGCGATATTTTTATCGGCGAGGCCAACTACTTATTATCTGTTTGAGCATCGCAGGTTTGTTAATATAATAGGCTTATTTTTCACAATTTTTGTCTTCATAATTACCAAATCCGGCATGACCAACATTAGTCTTGCTGTTCTTCAGGGCTGGACATTGACGTTCAGCACTACCTCAGCGATAGGTCTTTGGCATTATTTTCTACTATCGGTATCCGCAACTATTATCTTTGATTTTTTCAGCTCTGATCACAACAAACGGCGTATATTCGATTTATTAACTGCGATACTAAATATTACCCTACTATTCCTCCTCACAAATACTGGCGCATTCACACTTGCGGTTCTGATAATGACCATCTCAATCTTTTTCCATGGCGCGTTCTCTAAACTCTTTTTGCGCATTGTTACTTTCGTTTTTCTGGCCCTGGCCCTTGACTATCTGTTGCTAAACTTTTCAACTGGCTTTCTGCTGAGTAGGGTAGAAACTTTTGCGGCTGGAGATGCTGGAAATGCTACGCGTTTTATCCAAATTACGTATTTCGTTTCGAATGTAAAAGTTTGGGGCCATGGGTTTGGCGCCGAGCATAATTTTCTATTTTTTGAAAACCCGCAAAGGGAGGTTTCTTACGAATTGTTTCCCTATGCATCAGAGCTCCCAATTCTGAATATCATCCATGGTTCTGGGGTGTTTGGCGCAGCTTGGTTGCTCGCAATTTTTGCAGTCGCAACAAGGTCACTGATCTTGTCTATGGCAAAAAACGAACGCAATAGGGTTTTCTACTTCTGGGGTTGGGCGTGCAATTTGGTGTTAGTTGGGTCTATCTCGAATCCATTCCTGTTCAGTCCAATCTGCATGCTTATGTTAGCAATGTCATTCAACACAATAGACGCACCGCGAGAAAAACTTAAAAAGGGAACAACAATTGGAGCTAGCTGATGAAAGATAGAAAGTCCGTTTTGATTACTGGAGGCACCGGCTCCTTTGGTAAAACTATGTTAATGGGATTGCTAGATGAGGGTGTTGACGAGGTAAGAATATTAAGTCGCGATGAAGAGAAGCAGGACGCGTTACGCAATAACCTGCGCGATGATAGAGTGCGGTATTATATCGGTGATATCCGTGATCGGAGTTCAGTAGATCGTGCAATTCAGGGCGTTGATTGTGTGTTTCATGCGGCGGCCTTAAAGCAGGTTCCAAGCTGTGAGTTTTTCCCTCATGAGGCTGTGCGCACAAACATTCTTGGCTCGGAAAACGTAATACGATCCGCGATTGCTGAACAGGTAAATAGCCTTGTATGTCTTTCTACGGACAAGGCGGTCTTTCCGGTAAATGCTATGGGAATGTCAAAAGCCTTGATGGAGAAGACGGCGCAGGCTGCAGCGCGTGAACTGGGCCCTAACGGGGCAACCAAAATTTCCTGCGTGAGGTATGGGAATGTGATGTATTCAAGAGGTTCGGCCATTCCACTGTTTGTGAAGCAGATAAAGACGGCTCAAGCTATAACCATTACCGAGCCGACTATGACCCGGTTTCTCATGCCTTTACGTGATAGTGTTGCTTTGGTGAATTATGCATTTACACACGCAAACCAAGGCGATTTATTCATAAAAAAGGCACCTGCATGCACGATTCAGGACTTAGTCCAGGCACTTCTTGAACTTTTTGAAGTTCCGGATCATCCTGTAGAAATTATCGGTTGGCGCCATTCAGAAAAACTTTTTGAAACCTTGGCCAGTGCCCAGGAGCTTGGAAATAGTGAAGATCTTGATGCGTATTACAGGATTATTCTTGATCAACGTGACCTAAATTATAAACCCTTCTTCAGTGAAGGCGACAAAAATATTGCGGTTTATGAAGATTACCATTCCCACAATACACAACGGCTGAATGTAAAAGGCGTGAAAGAACTTCTTTTAACCTTGCCCGAAATCGAAACAGAGTTGAGAGATTGGCGCGCGTTGCAATGAAGCGAATTGTAATCACCGGTGCAAAGGGGCTAATCGGCTCTCATACTCATATGCTGCTGCACGCTGAAAATTGCGCTGCCCAGTTCAAAGGCATGTCCTGGCCCTATGATATCCAAAGTCTAGGTCACGCCGCGTTTTTGGATAACGACCTGTTACATAATGCGTTGAGAGATGCAGATGCCGTCTTACACTTTGCCGGGGTCAATCGCGCAGACGATGCGGCTGTTGAGGCCGCTAATCCAGAAATAGCGGATATTCTAGCGCGCGCCTGCAAAGCGTTGGGGGTAAAGCCGCATATAGTCTATGCTAATTCTATCCATGCTGAGGGCGATACTTCTTATGGCCGCTCCAAACGAATAGCAGGAGAAATCTTGTCTGGCGCCACTGAACGTTTCACAAACCTGATTTTACCGCATATTTTCGGTGAGGGAGCGCGTCCATTTTACAATAACGTTACAAGTACTTTGATCCATCAGTTAATCGCAGGTGATGAAGCAGAGGTTAACCCTGACGGAGTAGTGCACCTAGTGCACGCTGGGAGAGTTGCACAGGCTGCCGTTGACGCGGTGAATGATAAGACGACCGGTGTCATAAAGCTGTCACCACATTCGATATCCGTTCCAGATCTCTATCTCAAATTGCGCGATTTTCACGATCACTATTGCACCAATGTATATCCTGATTTGTCAGATCCATTTGACCTTGAACTGTTCAACTGCTATCGGGTGGCCACCTATCCTGCTGGCTGGCCGCGTGAATTGAAGTTAAATTCTGATAGCCGCGGCACTTTGTTCGAAGCTTTTAAGTGTGATGGCGGTGGTGGACAGGCATTTTTCTCTACAACTGCCCCTGGCGTCACCCGAGGCGATCATTTTCACCTGAAGAAAGTTGAGCGGTTTCTGGTCGTAAAAGGTCAGGCAACGATCCGAATACGCAAAGTGTTGAGCGATGAAATTTGGGAATACAAAGTTTCCGGTGCTTTGCCAGCACCAGTAGATATGCCGACCTTGCATACCCACTCCATTGAAAATACTGGAACGGATGAATTGTTAACACTGTTTTGGACACATGACCTTTTTGATCCAGAACACCCCGACACATTTGCAGACAAGGTACTTGCATGAAAAAACTAAAAGTCATGACCATTTTGGGTACGCGCCCCGAGATTATTCGCTTGGCCTGTGTCATGGAAAGACTAGACCGTTTCACCGACCATGTCACCGTACATACAGGACAGAATTGGGACTACGAATTAAACGAGGTTTTCTACGAAGACCTTGGTGTTCGTAAACCAGATCACTTTCTCGGTGTCGGAGGGGGATCGTTGGGCGAAACCCTGGGGGGCATCTTGAGGGAAACCGAAAAGGTCTTACAGCAAGAACAACCCGAGGCTGTCGTCATCTTGGGCGATACCAATTCGGCAATTTCGGCCATCATGGCGCGTCGTATGAAAATACCTGTTTACCACATGGAAGCGGGAAACCGCTCCTTTGACCGCAACGTCCCTGAGGAAACAAACCGCCGTCTGGTTGACCATATCGCTGATTTCAATCTTGTCTATACCGAGCACGCTCGTCGGCATCTATTATCTGAAGGCCTAGAGCACCGCCGTATCAATCTGACCGGGAGTCCCATGCGCGAGGTTCTAGATCGCTATCGAGATCAAATTGAAGCATCCGATATCCTCGCCAGGATAGAACTGACATCAAGGAAATATTTCATTGCGTCTTTGCATAGGGAGGAAAATGTTGATAGTCCCGCGCGGCTCACAAGTCTGGTAGAAACGTTAAATGCTTTAGCCGAAAAATACCAATTTCCGGTTGTCCTCTCAACGCATCCGCGTACACGCAAACGGCTCGAGCTGCTAGATATTAAGTTCCATCCGCTGGTACAAGATGCAAAGCCTTTCGGCTTTCATGACTATAATCACCTGCAAATGAATGCCTTTTGCGCTATCTCTGATAGCGGAACTATTGCCGAAGAGGCCTCTATTCTGGAGTTTCCAGCGATTACGCCACGTGACGCCATTGAGCGCCCCGAAGGCCTAGACGTTGGTTGTCTCATTATGACCGGGCTTGATCAAGGAACCATTATGGGGGCAATCGAAACTGTCACCGAAACTTTCAAAGAGCGGCAGAGCAAACATGCAGCATTTCCCATTCCTGCAGATTACTGCATCACCAATACATCTGAGCGTGTCGTGAACCTCATTTTGGGCACCGCTCGGCTGTCAAATCAATGGGATGGTATCAGATATAATCGGACTGAATAGTCTTGAATAAGCCGTGAGGTAAAAGGGCCATTATATGAAGAAAAAAATCATTATTCTGACGCAATGGTTTGATCCTGAACCTGCCTACCGCGGCGCTGATTTTGCAGCTAGTCTTGTCGCAGCTGGCTACGATGTGGAAGTGGTGACAGGCTTCCCGAACTATCCCGGTGGCAGAGTATATTCCGGGTTTAAGCTAAGACCCATAAAAAAGACGATGTCCCAAGAAGGTTATGGTCTCACACGGCTTTTTCTTTACCCAAGTCACAACCATAGTAAGTTGGGCCGGATCGCAAACTACTTGAGTTTCTTTTTTTCGGCCCTGATTTACCTCTGCGTGATGCCTCGCAAGGTGGATCTGGTTTATGTATATCACCCTCCCTTGACTGTCGGCCTCGCGGCTGCTGTTGCTAAGTTTTTCAGGCGTTGGCCTATTGTGCTGGATATTCAGGATCTATGGCCGGATACGCTGCAAGCAACCGGCATGATTAGTAATAAGCGCGTACTGGGCATTGTGGCTCGAGCCGCAAACTGGCTGTACGGCCGTACTGATCATATTGTTGTACAATCGTGGGGATTTCGCCATCGCTTGTTAAAACGCGGCGTTGAGGATGCAAAAGTATCTGTTGTAATTAATTGGTCAAAGGGCACGCCAACGATAGGCGTTTCATTGCCAAATCCGTTTCCTGACCCAAAAAAATTTCGTATCCTTTTTTCTGGGAATATGGGCCGTGCCCAGGCTTTGGATTCCGTCTTGCTTACTGCACAGAAAATTAGCAAAGACACTCCTGACGTAGGATTTTACTTCCTTGGCGACGGTTTGGAGAAAAAGACCTTGCAAGCACAAGCCTCGCAGTTGGAACTATCGAATGTAACGTTTCTTGTGCGTGTGTCGGCAATTAATGTAATTCCTTATCTTGTTCACGCCGATGCGTTGCTGGTGCATCTGTCAAAAAATCCATTGTTTGATATCACCATCCCCTCAAAAACACAGGAATATTTTCGCATCGGTAAGCCCATTCTTATGGGTGTCTCTGGAGATGCGGCCCGATTGGTCAATGAAGCAAAAGCGGGGATCGTTTTCCCGCCTGAAGATCCAGATGCGATGGTAAAGGCTATCAAAAGACTGATAAGTATGCCGCAGAAAGATCGTCTGGAAATTGGGCGTAGCGCCAAAATCTATAGTGCAAACCAGCTGAGTGAAAAAAATGGTATGGCCCATTTTACTGGAATTTTTGAAGACCTGATCTCTAAACGACAAGTCAACCCTGATCGGGGCTGGAAGAACTAATGGACCCCAGCCTAGCTATGCTAATAATGATAAATTTTTCAGTATGATTGTTGTTAATACCAAGAGAATGGAAAAATTTGATAGCGATTGTATTGCGGAGTTTTTAAAAGACCTGATTTTGTCACCGCACTGGCAAGAAGAAGTAAATACTGGCCCACTGAATTTGGAGAAATATTACAATTGTAAGGGGGATGATAATGGCTGACCCAGTAACAAAAGTAGGTCGGGAGTATCCGAAAGTCTGTGTATGGGGTTTGGCC
>CAZERH010000029.1:0-12796 GCA_964515535.1 uncultured Anaerolineaceae bacterium | reverse complement strand
GCAAAAGTGCGCTCCATACGGCGGAAGAAGTATATGCCGCTAATGAACGATTTGAGGGCTCAAATTCATGGTCGTCTTTACTGAGCATTGCTCAACGGAAGGTTCTGATTACTACAAGAAAATGTTGTTTTACGGCAACCAACTCAAAATCACGTGCGGCGCGGGTTTTTCATCCCACATCATAGCATACGCTTCACATCAATCCTTTTTCTTTTCGATATTCTTTGCGTATCTCATCTAGTTTAACTAAACTGCCGTTAATTTTTATGTACCAATGTTCCCAGCCATTGCAGGGAGAGCCGTTCATATAATGTTTTCCTACTTGATGGATACTGCCTTCAAATCCATCGCTGGCAATCAGGCGTGCATCCGGTTTTATTTTTGCACTTCGGGCTTTGTCACGAGAGAATAGCATTTTTTGCCCGGCTTGTATATAGCCATCTTCTAATAATGTCGAAAAGGCGACTCTTGGCGCAGATTTCTTTTTACTTTTCACGTTAAAGGTTTTTTCATCAAAGGGTTCCGGCTGTACAATATCTATTCTCTTTTGGGCGGCTTGAATATATTTATCTTCGCGTTCAATGCCAATCCAATTTCGATGAAGACGCTTGGCTACCGCCCCGGTTGTGCCACTGCCGAAAAAGGGATCAAGAACGACATCGCCGGGGTTGCTCGAGGAAAGTATTATGCGATAAAGTAAGCTTTCCGGTTTTTGCGTGGAATGTACTTTTTTACCGTTTTCGTCTTTGAGTCTCTCCGAACCGGTTGCCAGAGAATGAAGCCACCAATCCGAGCGCATTTGTTTCTCGTCATTTAGCCCTTTCATTGCTTGATAATTAAAAGTATATTTTGCCCCTTTGCCTGTACTTGCCCAAATTAATGTTTCATGGGCATTCGTAAAGCGAACACCACGAAAATTGGGCATTGGGTTTGTTTTCACCCAAATCACATCGTTGAGTGTCCAATAACCCAAATTCTGCATAATTGTTCCCACTCTAAAAATGTTGTGGTAAGAACCGATTACCCATATAGCCCCGGTAGGTTTTAAAATTCTTTTGACCGCGGACAACCACTCTTTTGTAAATTCATCATAGGCTTCGAATGATGCAAATTTATCCCATTCATCATTTACGGCATCCACTTTTGTCATATTCGGGCGATGAAGTTCGTTTTGAAGTTGCAAGTTATAGGGTGGGTCTGCAAAGACTAAATCGATAGAATTTTCAGGTAGCGAAAGTAGCGTTTTTACACAATCGCCTTTTAATATCGTGTTGAGGGGAAGTTGCATAGCAATGCGCTCCTGAACAAATTTTTAAAATCATATCCGCAAATGTGTGTTCCATGCGGCGGGGAAATCTCTCTTGATAAACTTTATTGTATCTTCTCAAAAATTCGGGTTAGTCAAATCAGGCAAAAGCGAATAGCATATAGATATGTTAGCACACTTTAATCCTCAACAAATCCAAGGTCTAAAAGGCGCGAGTCAGGTAATGGTGCATTTATTAAATTGGGTCGAAGAACAGCAACAAGCAATTCTATTACAACGCGCCCAAAAAAGATGCTAATCGACAAGAATTTTGCCCATCGAAGAGCAAGTTCTTATCTTTTTGGTGCGATGCCCCCTTGTTTGAGTGAAAATCAACTAAACAGAATACCTCCACATACTGACACTCCACGTCACAAGTTGCGTACTTCGTCACTCGCAACTCCATTTTTTTGGAGTATGATTATCTCGTCTTTTCTATTCATAATCCGGAGGTCCTAATGCAAAATTTGACCCAAGAAATACTCGAATTGATTCGCCGTACATCTACCGATTTGCCGGCAGATGTGGAGGCAAAATTACGCACAGCTTATGCGGATGAAGAAGACGGATCCGCCGCGCAGGGTGCGCTTGATACCATTTTAAAAAACGTGGAACTGGCGAGAAGCAAATCTACCCCCATTTGTCAGGACACGGGGACACCGCTCTTTTACGTCCACTACCCCGAAGGGATGAGCACTCGCAAACTCAAAAAAATGATTGTGTCTGCTGTCACGTTAGCAACCAAACTGACTTATTTGCGCCCGAACTCGGTTAATGCCATTACGGGGGCAAATACAGGCGATAATAGCGGTGACGCGCATTATCCTACCATCCACTTTGAAGAAGTAGACGAAAATCTCCCGCTCACCATCGAGTTGATGCTCAAAGGTGGCGGATGCGAGAATGTAGGCGCACAATATAAACTGCCCAATGTTGCCATGCACGCCGGGCGTGACCTCGCAGGTGTCCGCAAGGTTGTTCTCGATGCTGTCCAAAAAGCACAAGGCAAAGGTTGCGCGCCCGGAGTACTGGGAATCGCAGTTGGCGGGGATCGCGGGGCATCCTACTTGGCTTCCAAAGAAACTTTGCTGACGAAAATCGGCGCGGAGAATCCCGATCCTGAATTAGATGCCTTAGAAAATCGGCTCACTGAAGAAATCAACCAAATGGGCATTGGTCCCATGGGCTTTGGCGGAAAAACAACCGTTTTGGACACAAAAATTAAGGGTTTGCACCGTGTACCGGCTAGTTATTTTGTGTCGGTTTCTTATATGTGCTGGGCGTATCGCCGCCGAAAAATGGTGGTGAACGGCAGTGAAGTGAGTTACGAATAATTTTTCGCTACAGAGTACACAAAGTTCACAGGGATTTTTTCTCCGTGCGCTCGGTGGTGAAAGTTTGGAGAATATGATGAAAAAATTGACACTCCCTATCAGTGATGTTGATATTCGCGCTTTAAAGGTCGGCGAGACGGTTCTGCTCTCCGGCGTGATGATGACCGGGCGCGACGCGGTGCATAAATGGCTAAACGATGCTTTTATCGCCAAAACAGTGCCACCAACCGAAGATGATTTGGCTGTTTTTGAAGCCATTAAGCCAATTTTAGACGGCGGGATTATTTACCATTGCGGTCCTGTTGTTTCCGGTGTGGATACGGGCGATTATAAATTTGTGGCGGCAGGACCAACCACTTCGATTCGCGAAGAACCTTATCAAGCCCTCGTGATGAAGCTGTTCAACCTTAAAGGGGTAATTGGTAAAGGCGGGATGGCAGAGAAAACCCTTAAAGGTTGTGAAGAAACGCCCGCGGTATATTTTCATGCCATTGGCGGTGCGGCTTCTTTAATTGCGCAATCGGTGCAAGAGGTGCTTGCTGTTCATAAACTCGATTTCGGTGTCCCCGAAGCCATGTGGGTAATTGATGTGAAAGATTTCCCCGTTGTGGTGACAATGGATAGTCACGGCAACTCCCAGCATGTGGCTGTTGATGAGAAATCGAAGAAGGTTTTGGAAGAATTGATGCAGAAAGATTAAATATAATGGCTCAAAATAAAAATTTGATATTCTTTGCAAGTAGGGGCGGATGACCGTCCGCCCATACGCGTAAACGCATTACCGCTCAGCTTGCTGGTTTGCGAGAATCTGTGTTCCATGCTCTCAAAGCGAAGGCGTTACCAAAAAACTGTAATTAATATGATTGCTTTCCTCCTAGAACCCCTTCAATATCCTTTCATGCTCCGCGGATTAACCGCCGCGGTTATGGTAGGGATTGTCAGCGCAGTTGTTGGCACTTATGTAGTTTTACGCGGGATGGCATTCTTCGGAGACGCGCTGGCTCATTCCATTTTGCCCGGCGTTGCCGTTGGATATCTGCTTGGGGATGGAAAAAGAGAGCCGCTTTTTTGGTCTGCCCTCGTTACGGCGATTATCAGCGCGTTGGGGATTGGGGCAATCAGCAGAAACACCAAAATTAAAGAAGATACCGCCATCGGCATTATTTTTGCGGGGACATTTGCGCTTGGCGTGGCACTCATCTCAACTGTAAACAGCTACACTGTAGATCTCGCCCATTTCCTCTTCGGCGATGTGCTTGGCGTGCGCAATAGCGATTTGCGACTCATCGCCATTTTCGGCGGGATAACCCTCCTTATCATTTTAGCCTTCTATAAAGAATTTCTGGTTTTGTCTTTCGATCCCGTTTTAGCCTCAACGCTTCGACTCCCTGTCAAACTGCTTGATTTTCTGCTCCTAATCTTGATTGCGGTCACGATTGTTGTTTCACTGCAAACAGTCGGCGTAGCCTTGATGGTTGCCATGCTTGTTACGCCCTCGGCAACGGCATATTTGCTCACCAAGCGTCTGCCCGTTATGATGGCATTCGCGGCAATTATCGCTTCGTTATCCGGCGTAATCGGTTTATATATTTCCTACTATTTCAGCATCGCATCCGGTGCGGCGATAGTGTTGGTTTGCACGGCAATTTTCGGCTTAGTTTGGGGCGGTCAAACACAGACATTGATTTCTCGTACATACAAGAAAATCTAAGCGTTCAGGGATGTAAAATAGTACTTGCTCAAAATGTTGGAAGTGCATTGCATCACGGTTTTTTCCCGAACCACAACATATTTTTGCAAACGCAATGCAGTTCTACCCATCCTTATTTAGAACAACTACCTTTTTCATTTCCGTTAGAAAAGTAGCAAAAACAGATGACGTTTTTATCACCCAATCAGGTCTTTCCAAAACATGAAAAATAAACTCCCCCTCCTCTTAGCCATTCTCATCATTCTCCTCATCACTGTCTTCGCCTTATGGGGCGTACCCTACTTTTTCACAGCACCGAAATCTGTAAAAACCGAAGAGGGCTTCGGCTCAGGAACAATTTTAGGAGAAGTTACCCAAATCCTTGAAGAAGGAGAAATAACGCTCGGAGAAAACCCACCGCAACTATACCAAATCTTCCGCGCCAAACCCCTTAGCGGGGCATACGAAGGCATAGAATTTGAGCTAGATAATGGCAAACGCCAAGTCCGCTACGATTCCATTCGCCTGAAAGCAGGCGACAAATTGCTCATGGCAATCACCTCAGGTCCCAACAACACCCTAAACGCCTATTTTGTCGACTACTTCCGCACCCCCATGCTTCTGCTTCTAGTCACAATTTTCGTAATCGCAATTCTCATCATGGCAAAGCGCAAAGGACTCGGTGCGCTCTTAGGGCTGGCATTCTCCCTGCTAATCGTCATCGGCTACATCATCCCACATATTTTAAACGGCGAAAACCCCATCACCGTAAGCATTATCGGCTCATCTATTTTACTCACTGTCACCCTCTACCTCACCTACGGATGGAACTTAAAAACCCACTCAGCCGTAATCAGCATGATTTTAGCCCTCATCATCACCGGCACCCTCTCGTGGATTTTTGTTTACACCGCAAAATTAACCGGTTCAGGAGACGAAAACGCACTCTACCTCTTCCAAATGGATGCCTCCATCAATCTACGCGGACTTTTATTGGGAGGAATTATCATCGGCGCGTTAGGCGTATTAGATGATTTAGTCATCACCCAAGCCTCTGCTCTTTTTGAAATTCATGATGCGAACCCAAATTTAGGCTGGGGTGCCCTCTACAAACGCGCCACCAATATCGGGCAGGATCACGTCGCCGCGACAGTCAATACCCTCGTCATGGCATACGCTGGAACAGCTCTCCCCATGCTCCTCGTCTTTAGCATGTCCAAAGGAAATTTCGCCTATATCATCAACTTCTCCTTTGTCGCCGAAGAAATAGTCCGCACCTTAGTCGGCTCATTGGGATTAATCGCCGCAGTCCCCATCACGACCCTCATCGCCGGTTACTTCGCCATAAACGATGATGCTTTTGGCGCACTACGTCCCTTTTTAGGGGAGAAAAACAGCAAAAGCGGGCATCATCATTAAAAATCTGAATTTTGAAGGTAAAATATAATTACCTCAACACAAAATAACAGAACACCAACCCAATTTCTCACCCGCGTAAACCCATCTTCTCCGTAACATGAGTTAAGTCATTAGGAGACAAAAAGGTGCTTTTTGCCACGCAGATGTTTTTTGAAGAGCAAGTAAGCCTAAAATACGCACGTTACGGAACAAAGCGTCCCCATCAACCTCTAACCTTAATCAAATAATTCTTTCTTCCTATCTTTGGTACAATCCAAAGAAAAAAGAAATAGGAGTGTATTATGGCAAGCATGGAACGCTTTACTCAACGTGCCCGCCGCGCGCTAAGCCTCGCACATCGTGAGGCTGAAAAAGATCGCAAAGAAAATCTCGGAACAGAATATCTACTACTTGGCTTGCTTGTTGAGGGTGGCGGCGTAGCTGGACGCGCGCTTCAAGAGCTTGGACTTGACGCCAAACGCGTTAAAGAAATTATCCGGCGCATTAATCAAGATTATCCCTCCTCGCTTTCAAGCGGAAGCCTCAGCCTTGCACCCGACACCCAACAAGTGCTCGAATTTGCGATTGAAGAAGCTCGCTCTATAGGACATCATTATATTGGCACCGAACACCTTTTGCTTGCGCTCACTACTAGCGAAGGCAAGGTAAAATTCGTTTTTGACAAAGTAGGGTTGACCGCCGATCAGATTCGCAAACAAGTACGGAGAATTTTAGATGAAGGCACACCATCCGCCCCGACAACAATACTGGGAAAACAAAAACAGCTTGCCGGTGGAGGCAAGAAAAGCAAGAAGAAAAAAACGCCTCTGGTAGACCAACTTGCCTCTGACCTGACTGCTTTGGCTGAGGAAAAGAAACTTGATCCTGTTATTGGCAGACAAACCGAAATTGAACGTGTTATTCAAATTTTAGCGCGCCGCACAAAAAACAATCCCGCGTTAATTGGTGAGCCTGGCGTTGGCAAAACAGCCATCGTGGAGGGACTTGCGCAACGTATTGTTGAGGGAGATGTCCCCGCACCGCTGATGAAAAAACAAGTTATGCAACTTGATGTTGGCTCTTTGGTCGCCGGCACAATGTATAGAGGGCAATTTGAAGAACGGCTAAAACGCGTCATTGACGAATTGAAAAAATCGGGAGCAATTCTCTTTATTGATGAAGTCCACATGCTGGTTGGGGCAGGATCAGCTGGTTCTGCGGTAGACGCGGCAAATATCCTTAAGCCCGCACTAGCACGAGGAGAACTCCAGGTAATTGGCGCAACCACAATGGACGAATATCGCAAAAGCATCGAAGCCGACGCGGCTCTCGAACGCCGTTTTCAATCTATTTTGGTGGAAGAACCCTCAGAAGAGGAGACTGTTGAGATTCTTAAAGGAATCCGCAACATGTACGAGGAGCACCACCATTTAGTCATCTCCGATGAGGCACTTGTATCAGCAACTCACCTCTCGTCACGTTATATCTCAGAACGTTTCCTCCCCGATAAAGCAATAGACTTGATAGATGAAGCATCTTCGCGGGTGCGCATGTATAAATCCCCCGCGGCAAAAGAAGCAAAGGCTCTCTACGCAACACAACGTGAGATACGCAAAAGTCGCAATTTAGCGCACGAAGAAGGCAAAATAGACGAAGTGAAAGCCCTTGACACCAGCTTGGCATTGGTAGAAGAAAAAATAGAAAAATTACGCACAGCCTGGGATAGAGCAACATGCCCGGTTGTGGACGAAAAAGACATCGCCGAAATGGTCTCAATGTGGACAGGTGTTCCACTCATGCAATTAGCAGAAGAAGAATCTGAACGTCTGCTACACATGGAAGAGGAATTAAGCCAACATATCATCGGGCAGGATGAAGCGATCGGGATTATAGCCCGCTCTGTGCGCCGCGCTCGTGCGGGGCTAAAAGCTCCCGAAAGACCTATAGGTTCGCTAATGTTCTTGGGACCCACCGGCGTTGGCAAAACCGAGCTAACCAAAGCCCTCGCTAAATTTATGTTTGGTAGCGAAGATGCCGCAATTCAACTCGATATGTCTGAATTTATGGAGCGTCACTCTGCCAGCCGTCTTGTGGGAGCCCCTCCCGGCTATATCGGTTACGAAGATGCCGGTCAACTTACAGAAGCACTTCGCAGACATCCCTATTCCATAGTCGTCTTTGATGAAGTTGAAAAAGCACATGCCGAAGTTCACAATATGCTTCTCCAAATTATGGAAGAAGGGCATCTCTCCGATGCGCGCGGGCGAAAAGTCGATTTTAGCAATGCCATTATCGTAATGACCTCCAATGTCGGCGCAGACATGATAAAAAAACAAGGCTCACTTGGCTTCCAACTCAAACAAGATAAAGAAACAGAGGAACGCCTTTCCTACGAAGATATGCGCAAAAAACTCACCGAAACCCTCAAGCGCGAATTCCGCCCCGAGTTCATCAATCGCCTCGATGGCGTGGTCGTTTTCCGCTCCCTCACAGAAGAAAATATCCAAGAAATCGTCTCGCTTGAGCTAGACAAAGTCACCACACGCCTCGTTGAACACGGTCTTGTTTTAACGGCAACGCAAGAAGCCCTCACACATCTTGGCGAACTTGGCTACGATGCCGAGTTTGGCGCACGCCCGCTCAAACGCATTATTCAGCAGGAGGTGGAAGATTCCCTCTCAGATGCCCTCCTCTCCGAGCATTTTGTGGACGGCGATCATATCCTCGTAGATTTAGACGAGGAGGGCGACATCGTCCTTGTTAAGCAACTTGATTCCGTTAAAGAAGCGGAACCTGAACTCGTCGCGTAGTACCGTTAAAATTTGCAGGGGCGGAGTTCCGCCCCTACGATTGGAAAACTCTATGCCTCCAGAAATCACAACCCTAGCAGGTGGATGCTTTTGGTGTCTCGAAGCTGTTTACGCGGACTTAAAAGGAGTCTCAAAAGTAGAATCCGGCTACGCTGGCGGAGAAATGCCAAATCCTAGCTACCAAGCCGTATGCACGGGCGAAACGGGACACGCCGAGGTGGTGCAAGTGACCTTTGACCCCGCAATCATCTCCTTTGAAGATCTTCTGCGCGTCTTCTTCACCATCCACGACCCCACCACCCTCAACCGTCAAAGCGCAGATGTGAGGACACAGTACCGCTCGGCGATTTTCTATCATTCCAAAGCGCAAAAAGAAATCGCCGAGGAGATTATGGTAGAGATGGCAGACCACTGGGAAAATCCCATCGTGACGGAGATTGTCCCCCTCGAGAAATTCTATCGTGCCGAGCAGTATCACCAAAATTATTTTGCAATCAACCCCAATCAACCTTATTGTCGCACCGTTGTTGCGCCAAAGTTGGAGAAATTTAGAAAGAAGTTTGTAGTGAAGTTAAAGTAAAAAAAGTCCCTAACTCAAAATGAGTTAGGGACTTTTATCTTCCTCACACAAGACAACAGGAACTAGCTATCTTACTGTTTCATCTCTTCAAGCCAACCTCTGACATCCTCAGCAAACTCATGCTCTGGAGCAATCTCTAAGAATTTCTCCCACAAAGGAATTGCTTTATCATATTCACCATTATCACTATAGATAGCACCTAGCATTAGGTTTGCGCTGATATTATCAGGGTTAGCGTTTAATGCCTTTAGGTATTCTTCTGTGGCTTCATCTATTTTGCCCTGATTATAATAAGCAAAAGCTAAGTCAGCGAGGGTTATATCATTATTCGGGTCTGTGGCTAAAGAAGCTAAATATTCATCAACCGCCTGATCCACAAGCCCTTGATTATAGTAAGTCTCTCCTAAAGCCGCGTGGGAAAAAGCATTATCGGGTTGAAGCTCAAGAACAATAAGGTATTCCGCAATTTCCTTATCTACTTCATCGGCTTTATAATAGCGATGAGCCTGATCAAGATGAATATTAATCAGGATTCCCCTTGCTGCTTCTGCGTAATCACTTTCATCTTCAGAAGCAAGCTCCATTGTTTTTTCTAGCAGAGGAAGAGCCTTCTCGTATTCACCGATGTCGTAATAAGCCGCCCCTAAAGTACCTAGCGCACCTAGATTATTCGGTTCAAGCACTAAGGCTTTTTCAAATTCAATAACGGCATCGTTTAATCGATTTTGTTCAGCATAAACAACCCCTAAATTCACATGGGCTTGAGCATAATCGGGATCGGCATCAATAGCGGCTAAATACTCGGTAATAGCATTCTCCGTTTCGCCATTATCGTAATACGTCTCGGCTTGAGTAAAATGATATTCCGCCAAAACAGCACAGCCTTGTAATGACAAGGCTAATGATAGAACAATTAAGAAAATCAAAATACGTTTTTTCACCACATTTCTCCTCGACAAATACTGTCTATAAAAAATATTCTCTATTCAACCTGATCTTTAGCATCAGCCAGCCATTCAGAAACATCTCCTACATAATCATCGTTAGGATATAATTCTAAAAATCTTTCAAATATAGAGATTGATTTCTCGTACTCTTCAGTTTGATAGTAAGCAAGCCCCAAGAAAAAGAGAACCTCATTCTCATCTGGCTCAAGCTGGAATGCAGCTTCCATCTCCGCTATGCCCTCTTCTACCATAGCTTTGTCCGCGTAATAAGAAACCCCCAGATAAGCATGGGCAATAGCATTATTTGGCTCTATTTCAATTGCCGCGAGGTACTCAGCAATCTCTTTGTCTGTTTCTCCAGTATCAAGATATCCAGCCGCTAGATTAAGGTGATCCTGTGCGGTGAGCGTTAACTCGGCTGATACTTCGGAAGGAGAATCAAGCGGTTCGGCATTGACATAGGTCCCGCCCACGCCATCACCGGTAAAGGTAATTAAATATAGAGATGTTTCAGAACAAGCCGTAACTTTCCATTCTTCTTTTCCCCAAACATGGTTCTCTGAAAAATCTTGGTCAATATAGATTATTTTTGTGTCTACTTCAGAGGCAGATTCACATTTTAGAATACCCAAAACAAGAGCTAAAGTGTCGTTTTTAAGCGTGGTGCTGGCTCCTGATTCGCCCGTAAAGATATCTGCATTTCCACTTGAGATATCCGCAATAATCCCATCAACTTCTGCTTTATATGGGGTATCAGGCTCAAGCTTTAAATATTTTTCAAGCAGAGGAAGAGCTTTCTCATACTCTCCCAATTTATAGTAATAAACACTCCCCAAAAAAAAATTCCCGAGAGGTTGATTTGGGGTAATCTTCAAGACCTCTTCGTAAGCTTGGGCGGCATTCTCATATTGCTCTATTTGATAATACGAAGACGCCAAAGACATATAGGTTTCAATATTTTCAGGATTTAATTTAAGAGAGGCTATGTATTCAAGAATGGCTTTTTCATATTCCTCTTGTTCATAATAAACATCCCCAGCAGAGGGGGCTGTAATCATAAGATTTGGATTAAGTGCTGATAATCGTTCTACCCCTCTATACTCCACAGCCGCTTCATCAAAACGTTCTTGATCATAATAAAGTTTTCCCAAGAGAAGGTGTGTTATCGCGTCATCCGGCTCTATTTCAAGAGCCGCTTGATATTCAGCAATTGCCTTTTCAATATCTCCAGCATCATGATATTGAGAAGCTAAATCAAGATGGTCACTTGCAGAGAGCGTTTGCTCAGATGCAGGCAACAGTGTTGGAACAGACATTGGATCAGACGTTGGGGCAGGCGTTGGGGTGTTTGAAGCCCCACATGCCTGCACGACTAAGGCTAAAAATACGACAAAAAATAAAACTGAAACTCGTTTCCTCATAGCGTTTTTCCTCGGCAAATATTGCTCATAGAAAATACTCTCTATTCAACTATACTTCTTACTTTTGGATTGGTTCCCAACTAGGATTCATCATAGAGGCTTCTGAAAGCAAAATGGAGAAGGGGGAATACTCCTTCCCTAAAATGGAGATATAGATATTAGGCGTTACTTCATCTGAATATCCCGCGAACAATATTAATTTCCCGTCAGGAGACCAAGCCGGATCTGTTGCATTTGTATCTATTTTTATGATTTGTGTTAAATCAGAGCCATCGATATTAATGGTATATATAGCAAAGATTCCATTTTCTTCTGCGGCAAAAGCTATTTCTTGACCATTCGGTGAAAAATCCGGATAGAATTCAATATAATCGTTATCCGTTATTTGTTGTGAATTCCCTTCCTTATTTGTGATATATAATTCATAATTATTTTCTTCTTTTTCATTTGAAAGATAAGCAATATAGTCATTACTCCAAGTTGGATAGACCTCGTTTGTCGTATTAAACGTATATTGCATCAACCCCGATCCATCCGCATTCATAATATAAATATCCTGATTTCCATTTCTTTCGGAAACAAAAGCGATTAAATCCCCATCGGTTGACCAAGTAGGCTGATGATCAGGAGTTGAATTATTTGTGAGGCGAGTCTGGTCACTTCCATCCGCTTTCATAACGTAGATCTCTTGATTCCCATCACGATCAGAAACAAAAACAATTTTTTCTCCATTAGGTGACCAATCTGCTTGTGTATCTTCAGCAGGACTATCCGTCAGTTGTAGAAAATCGAAGTTAGCAATTTCCGTCGCATAAATATCCATATTCCCATTCATGTCCGAAGAAAAAAGAATTCTGGGTTGTTCGTCAATGGAGGCTTCTTCTTGAAATAGGGCGTATTGCATTCTCAAGTTCACTTCCTCTCGAAAATCATCATCCATATCTACCTCAAGCAATGTTTCTAAAACAGAGATCGCTTTTTTATATTCCTCAAGTTTATTATAAAGATAACCTAACTTATAAAGCGCATCCTTATAATCTTCATTGCTATAGGGATAGATACCCAAACTTTTTTGCTCTTCATCACTCATGTCGGGAGCAATTCTAATGAAATCCGGCTTAAGTTTCACAACTGTTTCAAATGCTCCGACAGCCTCTTCAAGCAGACTATCGCTATAATAGTACGCACGCCCCAGCCAATAATGGTATTGAGCATTCGGCGGTTCAAGCTCAACCGCTATAGAAAGAGCATCAATAGCATCTGCATATTGTTCTTGATTATAATAATTTGCTCCCAACTCAGATTGATAT